>CAJXBG010000096.1 GCA_913050215.1 uncultured Gammaproteobacteria bacterium | reverse complement strand
CGGCTTGGTCATAGAATATGCTCGAACGATTGTGTCATTGGCAAATGACTTTCCAGCTTCGACGTCAGACTGCCCGGTACTCTGCTGATAAACAATCTCGCCGTGGCGAGCAACCAGCGCGCTGCAACCGGCCAATCGATTTGAGCTCACCTGCGCTTCCAACCAGGAAGTTATTC
This sequence comes from uncultured Gammaproteobacteria bacterium, assembly GCA_913050215.1. Lineage (GTDB taxonomy): Bacteria > Pseudomonadota > Gammaproteobacteria > Pseudomonadales > Azotimanducaceae > UBA4582. The sequence goes on along the minus strand of CAJXBG010000096.1, from coordinate 14,329 downwards.
TCTTGAGACGCTCGGTCGACATGCCAACATCTTCTGCTTTCTTCACACTGCTCTCCCACGAACTTTTTGTTTCGACACTTATTATTCATGTCAAAATCCCATTAAACAAGGAACAACTCCACCCGCTAACCTGAACGCTTTAGCACCGCCATTTAAGGCTAAGTAAAGCGCTCGCACCTGAGTTATTATTAAATCTCTTGTCGAGACTTGTGTAGGCAAAGGAGTCGAACAATGATCACTATATTTATTGCCAAAAAAATCATTACGATGACAGAAGCCCAGCCCGAAGCAACGGCTGTGGCTGTTCGTGACGGTATTATTCTTGAGGTCGGGAGCCTCGATAGTCTAAAACCCTGGCTTGAACATGACGAATATGAAATCGTCGAAGACTATACCGAACAAGTGCTGATGCCCGGTTTGATCGACCCGCATCTTCATCCGATCATGGCGGCGGTCTTATTGCCAATGCAGTTTATCACCGCACTGGAGTGGAAGTTTCCCTGGGAGATCGTACCTGCAACAACCACAAGAGAAGCGTATCTTAGCAAACTAAAAACAGGCCACGAACAAACCCCCAAAGGTGAACCCTTTTTCACATGGGGTTATCACCGCAACTGGCATGGCGAAGTTAATCGCATCGTTATGGACGAGATTTTCGGGCAGCGTCCCGCAGTCGTCTGGCAGCGATCATTCCACGAACTTTACCTCAATACTGCGATGATGGAACACCTTGGTATAGAAGAAGAACAGGTTAAGGGTAGGCCACAAATCGACTATGAAAAAGGTCACTTCTACGAAAACGGACTGAGTTTTGCTATCGGTCGCCTCAACAAAATCATTATGTCTCAAGCGTGGCTCGGTAAAGGCCTCGAGCGCCTCAAGAAGGTCGTTCACTACGGTGGTCAGACTACCGTTGGGGACATGGCGGTAGGGTTGTTTGATTTTAATCTCGAGTGGGAGGCTGTTGAGAACATCATCGACCAACCCGACTCACCTTTTCGAGTGCTCGGCGTTCCCCATGCTCGCGTGATGTCTCACATTAACGGCGGCCACAAGCAGGGCGTCGAGTTTGCCCAAACACTGCCTGAGAGAAACACCAACAAGTTTCGCTTCAGCAATAAAATCAAACTATTCACAGATGGAGCCTTTTTCTCTCAACTGGCGATGCTGAAAGAACCAGGATATGTTGACGGGCATATCGGCGAATGGCTAACCGTACCCGAAGAATATGAGGTCATCGCTCGACTGTATTGGCAAGCCGGGTTTGAGATTCATGTTCACTGCACTGGCGATTTAGGACTTGAGCTCGCGATTGATACCCTGGAGAAATTGCAATCCGAGCAACCCAGGTTTAATCACAACTATACAATTGAGCACTTCGGTTTTAGTACCCCCGAGCAAATTCATCGGATCAAGAGACTGGGTGCAAATGTTTCCGCTAATGTTTACTACCTGCACGAACTCAGTGACAGCTACGGGCATCATGGCGTCGGCTTTGAACGCGCATCGGAGATGGCCAGAATCGGCCAATGTGAAAGGGAAGATGTATTGCTCTCGCTTCATTCTGACTTTCCGATGGCACCGGCACTGCCACTCAACAGCGCCTGGGTGGCATTTACACGTGAGAACTGTGAAGGAAATATTGTTTGTCCCAACGAAAGAGTCTCACTCGATAAGGCATTGAGGGCAATCACCATAGACGCTGCGAGGATTCTCGGCCTTGATGATGAAACCGGGAGTATTCGAGCGGGTAAAAAGGCCGATTTCGTTGTACTCGATCAAAGCCCCTATGATGTAGGTGGGGCCGGACTCAAAGATCTTGAGATAATGGCGACGGTATTTGAAGGTGAAGTGTTTCCCATTAGCGGAACGTAACAGATGTTTGAATCCCGCGCTTTTTTGTCAGACCTACCCGTGACCCTAGTAACCGGCTATCTGGGTAGCGGGAAAACCACCTATATCAATGAAAGATTATCCGACGCTCATGGTGTGCGGTATGCCGTCATGGTCAACGATTTTGGCGAGCTCAACATCGATGCTGAACTTATTGCAGCGAGTACCGAGAGAACAATCAGTCTGACAAACGGCTGCGTTTGCTGTTCACTCGCAGACGATATGGACGCGGCGATGGAACAGGTACAACAACTCGCTCATGAACTCGATTGGGTTCTATTTGAAGCAAGTGGTGTTGCAGATCCCGAGCGAATAAAAACAAAAATCGAAGCCCGACCTGGATTTGCGCTGCGCGAATTTCTGACAATCATTGATGTCACACGTATCAAGTCGCTGGCGCAAGATAAGTACATCGGTCAACACATCAAACGCCAGTTGCAACTTACCCATCCATCGACACCGGATTCCACCAATGTTCAAGATATCGAATATGGTACCCGTCTTAGTAAGACCGATCTGCTTTCGGCAGCAGCGATTGCCGACGTGCAATCATGGTTGGCTCACTTCAATTCAAACAATGAATCTGATTGTGATGACGCCAGGAAAAGTGACGGAATGCCAAGATTTTTCACCCGAACAGTTGAAAAGACAGGCTTCTTGAATCGTAAAATTTTTGAGCACTGGCTCTCAACCGTTGGACCCGAGATCATCCGAATGAAAGGTTTTGTGTATCTGACAGATGACAACATGCCCGATCGAGGTGCGACAAACCGATATCTTCTTCAATGGGTCAGCGGCCAATGGAGTCTGGAACTTTTCAACAGCGGGGGCTCTGAAACTGATGGACCGCGACGCTCCCGGCTAATAATGATCTCGCACGCGCCAATCGGAGAACACTATGCTCAACATTAAGGGAATCGATCATTTGGTATTGAGGACTGGTCAAGTCGAGCAAATGTGTCTGTTCTATTGCGGCGTACTGGGTTGCACCATAGAGAGAGAAACACCTCCGGATATTGGGCTTATTCAACTGCGGGCAGGAAATGCCCTTATCGATTTAGTCAGCGTTGATAGCAAACTGGGGGCAATGGGCGGTGGACCTCCAACAAACTCAGAAAACAATCTCGATCACTTCTGCCTTCAACTTATGCAGACAAGTGAACAGCAGATACGGTCACACCTTAAGGCCCACGGCATCAAAGTCAGTGAGTTTGCGGAGAGATACGGCGCCCAGGGATATGGGCTATCTGTCTACATCCAGGATCCCGACGGGAATACGGTTGAGCTTCGCTCAGAGATCATTAGTGATAGTTCCTAACCACCTCCTTCAAAAAAATTCTCAAGAAGAGTATCCTTTCCACTTTCAAAACCAAGCATAGATTGTCAAAAGCATAGGTCACTCATGTTAAACGAAGAACAAATCCGCAAACTCGTCGCGAGCCATGGCGCCGATGTAAATCAAGGTCGTCCTATCAGACAATTGATCAATGACGGGGAGCTTCCCCGCCTTGCCGGTTGTACCGTCCTTGAAGGCAAGGTGTCCGATTCCGTGTTCGGAGACTCATTGAAAACAGCATCCGGGAAAGCCGTTCGTTTGATGTTTCGAAACAACCGAATCTCCACCCATGATGTCAATCGAGGTGCAATTCCATTCAAAGATCAGGTGCTTGCCTTCAATCATGATCACATGCACCGATTGGTAAAACCGATTCTCGGATCCTCGCAATTCGAAGTTGATGGGCTTTCACCTGCCTCAACCGTGATACCTGCCGAGAATCTTAACCTGCTAAAAATCGAGAATGTATTGCGTCTTTATATGGCAGAAAGTTCAACCTCTACCTCGCTTTACCAACACTGGCTAGCGGCTAAAGAAAATAGTCAAAGCAAGATGGATTACGCAGGGCACCAGCTCGACGTCACAGCACTGGAACCAAATGGCAGGCTACCCTATCTGATGGATACACCGAGCACAAAAGAGGAGGTAGATAAGACCACGGCTGTCGACTACCTGATACAAGACGGCGTTTGTACGGAAGAACAGTACGCACAGATTCGCAATGCGTCTCTTATGGCATTCGGTATCGTGACCCAGTACCTATCGCGGCGGGGTATGGTGCTAGTCGACACTAAAACTGAACACGGCATTAATGCAGAAGGACAGATTGTATCCGCAGATGAGCTCTATACCATGGACTCGTCCAGGTTCTGGGCAATGGACGAAGACGGGGCACTCAAAACCAAAGATGGTAAACCCGTGTCGTTCTCAAAAGAGTTCGCCCGAGGCATGGTGAAGGAAAAGGGGCAACAATTTACTGAGGCACAAGCCAATGAGATTGCGGTTCGCTATATTCAGGGTCTGCAACATTTGACAGGGGTGGCGTTCGAGCCAGATTTGCGGCCGCGTGACCAGCGCATCATTGAATCCTCGAATCTTATTCTGGATGCCTTGTTATAAAACGTTCACCTTGACCTGTGTATTAAATTGCACTGAAAAATCGATCGGCAATCAGTAAAGCTTCGCGCTTTTGTTAGTCTTGGGTTCTGAACTAAATTACGTATACAAACGCATCAAAGTGGAATCGAGGTACCCGACGCGTTGTGGCTAACCGGATTTTGACGCACACCTGGAAATATTTCCCTGAACAGACTCAACATGTTCATTGTCGACCGGCGGTCTGTTGATTCATGAAGTCGTCCCGGTGGCCCTAGGGTTGGGGGTAACGCAAATCCGTGGGGGGTTGCAGCATAGTGGTGAAATATCCAATCGGTGCCGGCTTCATTCATCTCGTTAAAAAACCGCTGCTTGCTATCATCCGGGACCAGTTCATCATCGGCACCGTTTTCCACCACGACAACCGTTTGGGTATTGTAGTTGTTCTCACAGGACTTCAGTGGCGGTCGTTCCGCATTAAATCTGGCTGGATTAGGGTCTTCACCGGTTTGTAAAAGCCCATGCAAAGAGACGACGCCACCAAGGTCTAGCCCTCCGCGAACGGCTTCCAGCACAGCGACGCCACCAAAGCAGTAGCCGATCGCCGCAGGCGATATCGATGCGTCAACGAAGTTATGGTTCATTCCCTGGTCAAGCCATGCTTTCAACAGCGCGCGGAAAAGTTCATGGTCATGATCTAGCGCCACCATCGCTTCAAAACATTTCTGCTGGAATGCTGGAACGTGGGTTTCATCCTCGGGCCATAGCCGTTCGTTGGCTGGCAACCTATCGCCGTAAAGATCGATCGCAAAGCCCACATAACCCAGCCTTGCAATATATTCTGCAACATCCACATCGAAGAACTTCAACCCCTGATAGTTGTGGGTAACCATTACCATCGGTTTCGGCCCTTCTGTTTCTGCTGGTGCCACCATGTGGCCAAGATAGTCATGCCCTCGGAAATGAAAAGCGATATCTGAGCGGCGAAGATCCGGTGCTACTGGCCAAAACCCTGTTGTATTTTTCACGATCGTTCCCCTATGACAGAATCATACATTTCTAATTTGTCCTGATTTCAATTGCGGAAAACCTGCGGGTTGGTAGGTGATGATTATCGCTCTTCGCGGCTGAGTAGATTCGTTAGCTGCAGAGCCGTGTACTGTGTGGGGATCAAAAAAAATGACGGACCCAGCGGATACCTCCATCGCAACCTCGTCAGCCTCATCAAAGCAACGCGTATCAGTATAGAAGCCACCGAGTTGTGATCCATCATCTTTGCCCGGCAAACATCCCTGTTTGTGACTACCCTTAATTACCTTGAAACAGCCGTTATGTCTGTCTGCATCATCGAAGGCAATCATTACATTAGGTAATTGATCAACATGGTCGCAATCATGGATCCAGTATGGCGAATCCTGATGCCAGCCAAAACCGGAACCTTCACGGGGTCTTTTCAAATTAAGTTTGGCGGTCCAAAGCGCCAGGTCTTTGGCACCCACTAATGATCGCATGGGGTTGGTAAGCCTTGGGTCTTCGACTAACTGATCGAGTTCAGCATCCAATTCATTCACGGGTTCGATAACTCGCACCTGCTGATTATCAGGTCCAGGTTCGAACTGCACCGTAACGTGATTGATATCAACAAAACGTTTACCATCTAGGATGTAAGTTTTTCCAGCGATACACATTTCAATCGCATGGTTAACTGCACGTTCTGCCGCGGCGCGCAGCTGGGTGATCTCTGAAAGACTGAACACATCCTTGCGAATCAAGTAACCCGATGCTTGATAGCTTTTTAGCTCTTGTGCAGACAAATCATGGTGATGAGTCACTGAAACCTCAACTTCTTCTTCGCTGATAATAGTAACGATTTACATCCCTGATGATAACAATAGAGCGTGCCTGTTACGTGATTATTTTTTTCTGTTAGATCGAAATTTGTTAAGATTGCTCAATGAATACTAAGACAAATCAAAATGACCCAGAAGCACAAGAGGCCGCGCTACTGCTTGCTGTTCGAGATTTCATGCGGCTCGAATCTGCCGGTGGAATATTACTTTTAGGCGCCGCAATACTGGCAATTCTAATGGCCAACTCTCCCCTTGCATCAATCTATGGCGGCTTGCTGGATACAACAGTTGCTATTCAGGTAGGAACGCTCGCGATAAACAAGCCACTCGTGTTGTGGATCAATGACGGTCTGATGGCCATCTTCTTTTTTCTTATCGGGCTTGAGATCAAGCGAGAGGTGCTTGAAGGCGAGTTATCTTCTTTTTCACAGGTCGTACTACCAGGAGCGGGTGCACTAGGAGGCATGGTAGTACCCGCAGCAATCTACGCGTGGTTCAACTGGGGTAAGCAGTCATTGCCTATATCATTCTGCACTTCTGTTTACCTAAAACTGCAACGAGCGGACACTGATCCTAAGAAGGTAAAAGTGACGGCAGACTAGTCCCAGTTTGCCTTTCTTTTTTCAAGAAAGGCCTTACCCCCTTCCTTTCGATCATCCGAATTCATTACCCTCGTTTGAACATCTTCGGTGATGTGATTGATCGCGGCATAGTCGAGACTAGAAGCCTTAATCATTGATTCTTTCATTCCTTGCACCGCGGTGGGACTCAACTCACAGAATCTTGCCGCCATTCTCTCGGCTTCAGCCATCAGCTGATTCTCAGGCACAATTTTGTTAATCATACCCAGCTCGTAAGCGCGTCTTGCGTTCAGAGGTTCCGCGAGCAACAACAACTCCGACGCAATCGCCCAAGGCATTATTTTAGGAAACCATCCAGAAGGAATCGTAGCAATCCCCCATTGGGGTTCCGGCAGCCAGAAGGAAACATCATCGGTTGCGATTCTGATATCTGCATCAAGCGCAATCCACATACCGAAGCCAACAACATGGCTGTGCAGCGCTGCAATAATAGGTTTGTAAATCTTCTGCGTCTGGGTGATATCCGCGTAGTTGTTTGGATACACATACTTCTCTGGCGCACCACCGGAAAGATCGGCACCGGCACTGAAACATCTACCATTACCTGAAAGAATTGCGACCTTCAAAGCATCGTCTTCGTTGAAATCGACCCATACTTCACCCAGCTCCCTGTGAAGGGTATCGTTCATCGCATTAAGTTTTTCGGGTCTGTTCAGCGTGACGTACGCAACGCCATCTTTTTTCTCATAAACAATTGTTTCAAGTTCCATTATTGTTTCCTTTCAGATTTTCTTCGAATAAGCGTCGATCTTCTTCCTTCTGGTATCTTGGTGTCATATCTCGCGGAGAACGGCTATCTTTATCACCCAGTCGCGCCCTCTCGCGGGTCATTTCCCACCCAGCCAGCCACTCATATGGCATCGACTTGATGCCGGGTCGCTCAAAATCCTCGAACCCAGCGAGCGCAGCTTGAACAACTTCAAATTGATGACTTTTATCGAATGGTCTTCCCGTTTCAAACCCGAGCGGATAGTTCAAAAACATGGCTCTCGGCGGCATGCCTGCCACCAAAATATCGAAAGCGCTTCCCAATACCAGTGTTGGTAAACCTTTGCCTTCAAAATGGCGAGCAATCAGACTCACGGTCTGATGACAAACGGGTCATAGGGGTACCAACAAAAGTAGATCGAGTTGCTGGCGATCTACCGCCGCTTCGAGTTGCGGAATCAGCTCCTCGTTCACTCTTCGCTGAGAGTAAATTCCGCCCATACAGGCGAGGAATTCCTCTGCTAGTTCGCCAACCGTTCCATCCTCGTCTAGCTTCCGTAGCGCCTCGATTGGAAACACCACGCCCGGGTCCTGCCAAGCCTCGACCAGATAATTCTCCATGATATGGGCAAATCTGAGATCACTCATATCGGTATTCGAGGGGATCTCCCGAATACTGGCATCATCCTTATAATAATAGGCCTGCTGACCGGCAACATAGGTCCCTGCAGTCGAAATAAGCCCAAGTTTTGATTCACTTAGCGGTTTAGACATTTTGGTCAGAACAGGGGCATCTTCGGCTTCAAACCACTGATACGGTGGATAACCTAGGCTATCGTATTGACGCCTCGTCTGCTCGATATAAGCCGTTGGCATCGGCAGAGCCTCTGGCGACAACACCATGTAATCACCGTCTCTGATTGATCCTTTTTGTTCATCACGTGACGTCATTTCTATCTCCAAATGCCGGATCTCTATAGCGCTTATTCTTGACGATATCTTTCATCAGGTCCACCGCGCGAATGATGTCCTCGAAACTGTTGTAAAGCGGTGCAATGCCGAACCTAAGGACTTCCGGTTCACGATAATCACAGATCACGCCGGAGGCGATCATCGCCTGAACAATTTCATACCCGTCGGGATGTGAAAGCGAAACCTGACTACCACGGGTCTCAACATCCAGAGGACTGACAATCTCAAGATCACTCAGCTCGGCGGCGTTTTGAACCTTATCGATAAACAGGCTCGTTAGTGCGGACGACTTCCGCCTTACATCTTGGATATCAATATCGGCCCACAACGTCATCGCTTCATCCAGCGCCGATAAACCTATGATCCCCGGCGTACCCGATTGATATTGCGCAATCCCGGGCCGGGGAATGTAGTCTGCAGAAAAATCAAAGGGCGATCGATGCCCCATCCAGCCGCTAAGCGGTTGTTCAACCTTGTTCTGGTGTCTCTGGTTTACATACAAAAATGCCGGTGCTCCCGGGCCCCCATTTAAAAATTTGTATCCGCAACCTACCGCGAAATCAACGCCAAGTGCGTCTAATTCGATGGGGATAACGCCTGCACTATGGGACAAATCAACCAGCACCATCGCACCGTGTCGATGTGCCGTTTCTGTTATCACTTTTAAATCGTTGACATAACCACTTCTGAAGTTCACGTGGCTAATCATGATCAGGTTTGTCTCATCGTTTATTTCTTCGATAAGACTAGCCTCCTTCACACGACTGAGGGTGCAGCGTGCTTCGCCCAGCAACTTTTGCAGTCCCTGCGCCATATATAAGTCAGTTGGAAATGTTTCCTCAACACTCAACACGCGGGTACGTTTGGGATTTAGCTGGAGCGCCGTAACAAGTAACTTGAACAAATTTACCGACACTGAATCGGCGCAGATAACCTGGCCTTTCGCGGCACCGACTAAAGGCGCAATTTTTTCAGCCACCTTCACCGGTAGATCGATCCAGTTATGGCTATTCCAACTGGCAATCAAGTCCTGACCCCATTCCTCCCGAATCGTTTTCTGCAACCTCGATTCGACACGTTTCAATAGCGGGCCAAGCGAGTTGCCATCCAAATAAACCGTATTTGGTGGCAGGTAGAATAAGTCTCTTAGCGTGGACAGCACATCATTAGTGTCAGCGAGCAATAAATCATCTTGGTTCATTTGGTGGCCTCCGGTTTGAGGCGCACGAGCGCCTCGATAATACGATCAAACACCGGGCCCTCAGGATTGATCATGTCGAAGTGTCCCAACCCCTTGAGCGGAATAATACTCGCACGGGAAGAAGATGCAGCATACCTCTGCGACTGGCTAATGTTGACGATGGTATCACCCTCTCCGTGTATCAAAATCGAATCGATTGATGGCAATAATGCTGAAGGTGACCCGAGTGCATAACGCTCCGCTAAATCTATGGCGGAACCACCCATCAGTTTTTCAGTTACAACTTCACAACTGTTGTCACCGAGCGAATATGCGGCAAGGTCAGCAATCGGGGCCAGCCCAATGGCTCCCTGAATTTGAGTTTTCATTCGCTTTCCCAAGGGTGATTCAAGAGGCAAGTGGCCAGCGGCTGCAACCCAGAGTGCAAGGTGTCCACCCGCGGAATGTCCCATCACAAACTTTGCGTGCTGATTGATGTTTGAGAGCTTGTCTGTGTAATTCAACGAGTCAGCAATATCTTCAAACGTGCCTGGCCAACCACCACCCGCATCACCTACCCGGCGATATTCGGTTGACCATACAGCGTACCCTGACCCCTTGAGCTTGCTGGCGAGCGCCCTGATGTGGTCCAGCCCATATTCGTTCGACCAGCACCCACCATGTATCAAAATGACCAAAGCGGGCTCTGACGTACCGGGATGCCAGTACTCTGCAAATTGGTATTCACCGGCACCGTACGGAATAACTTCGTTAGGTGTGCTGTATTCAAGTGCCTGAATTTCAGAAAAACTCACTTGCCCTGCACCTTTCACAGGGAGCGTGAGGATAAACAAAACGCTCAGGATGACAAGATACAATCGATTGTGGTTTGAACCGGGCAATTCTTTGCCACTGACTTTAGCTCGTTGCATGAGGTAACCCACATTTGTACGGGGGAAATCCAGTGAAGCTCTGGTATGATAGCCCGCGCATCCGTCTGTTCACTAACATGCTTTAAGAATCCTCTATGACCAGCTCCAATGATACCGCAACACGCAAAACTATACTTTCCGGCTCTACCACAACCGGTAACCTCACCCTGGGGAATTACATCGGCGCTGTATCAAACTGGAAAGCCATGCAGCAAGACTATGACTGCTTCTATTTCATCGCTGACCTTCATGCGCTGACGGTAGCCCAAGATCCGGTCGCCCTGCGCGAACGGTGCATGAGTTTTTACGCTCAATACATTGCGCTTGGCCTCGATCCCGAAGAAAACACCATTTTCGTTCAATCACATGTACATGAGCACGCAGAACTGACGTGGATACTCACCTGCATGACGCCGATGGGTTATCTCAATAGAATGACCCAGTTCAAAGATAAGTCGGCTAATGTTAAAAATGTTCACGCCGGCTTGTTTTCATACCCCGTCTTGATGGCCGCTGATATTTTACTCTATCAGGCTGATCTAGTGCCCGTTGGCCAAGATCAGAAACAACATCTCGAACTCTGTCGCGACCTAGTAGGTTATTTTGACAATCGGTATGGCGCAGGCGCGTTGAAAGTACCTGAACCATATATTCCAGAAGTTGGCGCAAAAATCATGTCGTTGACTGATCCTGAATCCAAGATGTCAAAATCCTCGGAGAATGAAAAAAGCTATATTTCGATCATTGATCAGCCAAAGAAGATTACTAAGAAAATAAAGTCGGCCGTGACCGATTCAGATACCGTGGTCAATTATGACCCGGAAAATAAACCCGGACTGGCAAACCTCCTAACAATCTATAGTGTACTTAGTGAGAAGTCTGTACCGACTTTGGTTGAGGAATATGAAGGGCGCATGTACGGTCATCTCAAAGGTGATCTGGCTGAGCTCGTGGTATCTACACTGACACCCTATCGCGAAAAGTACGAAGACCTGATGAAACATCAAGACTATCTGCGACAGCTGATGCGAGCCGGCGCGGAAAAAGCGACTGCAAGAGCCTCAGTAACGTTGGCAGACGTTTACGAGAAAACGGGGTTGCTGCCGCGCTGACTACTGTACCTCCGACAGTTGATCTTCTTTGAGCACCACCGTGGGCCCTTGAAACTTTAGCGGTCTTGCTCTGAACCCTTCAGGGTCTGCAATTCTCGCCTTCTGGGCCTCAAGCGCCAGACCCATGTACCAATCCGGTACTTTGTCTGCGCCACATTGTTTCGCCAACAGATTAATATAGTCGGTCTGAGCATCCCCAAGGCGATGATAGTGATGTTTGGGCACGCCTTTTTTTATTAGTTTCTGTCGCGAAGCTTCATATGCATGCATCATCTCTTGCTGGTTAGGCATACGCATCTCTCCGGCTATGCCACTTGCGAACCATCGGGATTGCATTTCAAATAACCGAAATGGAATGACCAAGTAAGGCAAACCAATAAACGCTAGATTTTCAAACCTAGTAGAAACCAGATCTAGATAAAGTGGATGCACCCAATTGTCTTCAACGGATACGATGTTTTTTTCCAGAAAGGGAAAGTTAAACTCATAACCCGTGCAATATACAAAAGCGTCAACACCGTCTAGGCTAACTTGGTCATTGAATGTGATCCTGCTACCAGAGCAACTCACCGGAGATGGGTATAGGCCTATACCTTGACCCCCGGACCTGGTTGGTAACTCAAAAGCGTTGCCACACCAATACACTTCAGTTGCAACTGATGCTATTTCCCTCGCGATGTCAGCACCGGACGCGGCCGTGCCCCAGACAGCCACTTTCATATTCTTAAATTCGTCTGGTCGACGGTAGTTGTGGCTATGAATAACATACCCCGGAAAGGATTCCATGCCGGGTAGTATAGGCACTCTTGGTTTTGAGTAATGACCGTTACACACAGCCACTGCGTCAAATGCTTCTCTGGAAAAATTACCTTCCGCATCTTCGCTTTCTACAAGCCACTTTGGACGACGGTTGGCGTCATCACCGCGTTCTTCTTGCGAAGGCTTCAGGCGTGTTACTGTGGCTTCTAACCTCATTGTTTTCGTTAGGTCATGATCAACCGCAAATCTTTCCAGATACTCCAACACTTTCGAATGGTGAGGATAGCGGGGCCATGTATCTTCACCACCGCCAGTGGAGTCGAAATAGTAGTCTGAAAAAGCCATCAGATCGCGCGGGAGGTTTGTTCTCAAGGAGTCATAGAGCGAGGAATGTACTGTGGAGGTCGGGTCAACCCCGGTAATGTCGTCATCTACTTCAGATTCATAAACCCAAACCCCACCCACCTGGCTGGACTTCTCAAATATAGTGACCTCTATATTTTGCCTTGCAAGTTCACGGGCACAGACCAAGCCTGCTGCACCAGCACCGATGACCGCCGCATTTGTTCTTTGACCCATAGATTTTTTTAACCGCTGAAAGCAAGAAGACAATCACTGTTATTATCGACTGATAAGCTCATGCTTTGCCAGTTTTGAGCGAATTTTTATCGGACATCTCTCCTAGCAAAACGTGCATAGGCAATACTGCTCCGAAAGACACCCAGGCCCATAATATTGCAAAACATGGGGTTTTCGATAGAATGACGCAGCGCAACGATTGCACGAAACCATGAAAATAATCGCTAAACTAAAGGCATTACTCTCACGCCGCATTGTGCCAGGTGTGCTGCTCGCGTTCCTCGTGACCCAGGTTTCCGCAACTCAGCATTTCCATGCTGATATTGTGCAAGTAGAAAATTGTTCCGTATGTTTGCTTGGATCCAGCACGCCAGCACTTACCACAGTAAACTTATCACTACCCAATGCCGAATTTTTCAACGTTTACTTGGCAATTCTGCCGACACGTAATGTCGTCTCTGTCATTACCTTTGACAGACTCACCCGAGCACCACCTCTTCTCCTAACGTAATCAAGAAACGTAATGAAAACACAGCAAATTGTTGCTGTATTCGTATTGATATTTAGTGAGAGAAAGACAATGAAACACTTTCCTTTGTCCATAATTGGTGGACTATTAGCGGTCATTCAACCGGGTGTTGGCCACGCTCAGCAGACACCTACCGAACAAATAGAAGAAGTAATCGTCTTCTCTCACCCGCTATCGGGTGAGGGGCTTTCGCAAGCAGCGGAACTAATTGACGGAGAAGAACTTCAACGCGTACTGGACTCAAATATAGGCAGCACGCTGGGCAAACTGCCCGGTATCCAAACAAGCAGTTTTGGTAAGGCAGTGGGTCGTCCAGTAATTCACGGCCTCGGAGGGCCCCGCGTTAAAGTGATGGAAGACAGGATCGATACTCTGGATGTTTCGGTCACCAGTGCAGATCATGCCGTTGGCATCGATCCTTTTATCGCGGAACGCATCGAAGTTCTTAAAGGACCAAGCACACTGTTATACGGTTCTGGCGCTATTGGTGGTGTCGTAGACGTACATACCGGGCGGATTCCTCACAATGTGCCAAGCCAGCTCGTCACAGGCGGCATATCAACAACCTTTGACTCCAATACAGATGGCAATGCGACCGCGTTTAAGTTGAATGGAGGCTTCGGCTCTTTCGCATGGCACGCAGACGCCAGCTTTCAAGATGGCGATGCCTTTGAAATTCCTGGTTTTGCAGAATCAGCTCAGCTACGCGCGCTAGAGGAGGCTGAAGAGGAGGATCATGGCGA
>CAJXBG010000095.1 GCA_913050215.1 uncultured Gammaproteobacteria bacterium | reverse complement strand
CGACGTCTTGGTCCGGAATATCATTGGCAATTCCATCGATTTTGGATTGGCGCACTAGCGTCATACGATGGTGGTTCTCCGGCTCGTAAGAAATGTCACCGGTGTCATAGTCACGCTCGATACCACCGATTCGATGCTCAAGACCAGGTGTGCCTGGCTTGGCCCACACCCTTGCCAGCGTATCTTCATCGCGATTCGCTGGCGAAAAACCCTCTGGGTCAGTCTCAAATTTCACAGGGAATGGTTCATAGGAATCAAAGTCCGGTACAAGCCATGGTTCAGAAGCGTTAGCCATATATCCATCACTGAGTAATATCACCGGCGTGCTGTACTTGGTAGCGATTCGCACAGCTTCTATCGCGACATCGAAGCAGTCAGACGAAGTGGAAGCTGAAATCACAGGTAAAGGCGTGTCGCCATGGCGACCAAAAATTGCTTGCAGTAAATCCGACTGTTCGGTTTTTGTCGGCAAACCAGTAGAGGGTCCGCCTCGCTGAGTATTGACGATGACGAGAGGTAACTCAGTGGCACAGGCTAACGATATGGCTTCAGCCTTGAGGGCGATACCCGGACCGGAACTTGAAGTGATACCCAATGAACCAGCGAACGAGGCACCAATTGCGGCGCAAACCGCAGCAATTTCGTCTTCGGCCTGAAATGTCACAACATCAAATTCTTTATGGCCCGACAAGGCGTGTAATAAGCCTGAAGCTGGCGTAATGGGATAGGAAGCAAAGACAAGCGGTATAGACGCCAGTTGTCCACCGGCGATCAATCCATAAGAAAGGGCTTCAGTTCCCGTGATGTTGCGATAGAGTCCTGGCTCAACATCCGCTGCAGGCACTTTGTAGACTTCGACCCCGGAAGGCAGCTCAGCCGTTTCACCATAAGCATGACCGGCATTGATTGCCGCCACGTTTGCTTCAGCAATATCCGGTGCTTTGGCAAACTTCTTGCGCAATCCTTCAATCGCTGCATCTCTGCTTCGGTCAAATAGCCACATCATCAAACCCAGTGTCCACATGTTCTTACAACGGACACCAAACTTGTGGCTTAAACCATAGGGCTTGACCGTTGCCAGCACCCGCTTAGTGATATCGATTGAAATCACCCGATAAGCATCAAGCGAGCCGTCTTCTAGCGGATTCTCTGTATATCCGGCTCGAGTCAGGTTCTTCGCGGTAAATGCGTCATTGTCAGCAACAATTAGGCCACCCGGCTCCAACGAACTGAGGTTCGTAATCAGCGCTGCGGGATTCATGGCCACGAGCACATCAACATCATCACCGGCAGTGGTAACGTCTTCTGAACCGAAATAGATCTGAAAAGCCGAAACCCCAAAAGTTGCTCCTGCTGGAGCGCGGATTTCAGCGGGAAAGTCTGGAAAGGTCGCGAGATCATTACCATAAAGCGCCGTGGCTTCGGTAAAGTTGCTACCAGTCAATTGCATGCCATCACCGGAATCTCCAGCGAAGCGAACTACTACATCGGTAATTTTTTTACCGACATCAACCTCATCACTTACTTCTTCTACAACAGACATTGATTTTCATTCCTGCGTTTTTCAGATTAAATTTAATACGCGCCTATCTCATGGTTGGCAGCGGTCAGGGACACTCACTTTAGACTATCGCCGTGGGGCTTTACCCCAGCAGCTTAGCCGTCACAATCTTTCTCACTCTCACCTAACAATCGGGCCGTGCTCTTAGAACGGCCAGCAGCCTCAGCAACCCGTAATTCTACATACATTCGGACACGCGGAACAGCTTTAGGCGCCCAGCTAACTGATCTTTTGATATTCGCAATCAACATCAATGGCTGCGCTCATTGCTTCCAGTAAAGGCAAAATAATCTGTTCCGGTATCTTGCCGCGGTTTTTCCTGATGGCCAAAAATCTCGATCATGCTATTTCCGACGAATAGCGGCTGGTGTTCCTTAAAATATAAGGATGTTGCAGACACAATTACGCCGAGGTACACGAGAAATATGAGTTTGGAAAACGGCGAGGAACAGAAGCCAAACAACCGCCAGAATGCGGAGGTGAGTTTGAGAACTGGTGGCAAAATATTGCTCAAAATATGCTGCTCTAACGGTCAGTGAAACCAAAAATATCACTGACCCTACGGGGTTCGAAACACTATACGCGAATGCTTTGCAAACTCAAACATTCCTGCGTCAAATCAGCACCTTAACAATATTTTTGGGTCAGCGATAACAGCACTGCATTTTCAACAAAGCGGGGTCAGGACTCGAAAACAACACAGTTCGCTGTTTGAATTTCAGAGCAGTAATGGTCACAATCAAAAAGCCTTAAACGAATCATCGACCCACCTCATCTCTGCAAGGGAAATATTAACCATGAAATTTAGCTTTTGGCCACAACCCACTCAGAACTTCGACACGATGCAACAACTTGGCCAGCATGTAGAAAAAACTGGCTGGGACGGTATCTGGCTGGCAGATCACTTCATGCCTAACGCTGAGGATACCAGTGCACCATGGCCAGAGGCCTGGGTAACACTCAGCGCACTCGCAATGAATATACCTAGAATCAGGCTGGGCACTCTCGTGACCGGCAACACATATCGTCACCCCGCCGTGCTGGCGAAGATGGCGGCAACACTGGATCACATATCCGGCGGCCGAGTCGTTTTAGGTATTGGTTCTGGATGGCAGGAAAATGAGCATGAAAAGTATGGAATACCATTTTATGACGTTTCGGAGAGACTGAAGCGACTGGGCGAAGCCTGTCATATTATCCAAAGCCTATTCACCAATGACTTGACTTCATATTCTGGCGAATTTTATCAGCTGGTGGAGGCCCCGCTTGAACCAAAACCTGTTCAATCTCCACTACCTTTGCTCATCGGTGGCGGCGGAGAACGTGTGACATTGAAATTAGCAGCGCAGTACGCAAATGAATGGAATGTTTGGGGGTCAGTTGAAACACTCATTCACAAAATGAAAGTACTGGACCAACACTGCGAAAGCCAGCAGCGAGATCCAGCTGATATACACAGAACTGCAGTCGCCCTGTTGTTTTTGTCGGAAGACCAGAAATTTCTGGACAAGATGCGTTCCCGGACATTGGCACAGCCGGCGATCATCGGCAACGCCAATGAAGTCCGAGACATCATTGGCGAATACCACGCTGCGGGTGTGGATGAACTCATCATCCCGGATTTCACCATGGGGACAGGCAACACAGCACAAAAACGTGACACGCTTGACAGCTTTTTGAATCAGGCCGCAGTGGGATTCAGGTAATATGCACTTACCTCCGATTCGCCAGCTCCAGTATCTCGTCGCGCTTCAAGATACCAAACACTTTGGTCGGGCTGCTGCACGAGAGCACGTTTCGCAATCGACACTGAGTAGCGGAATAAAAGAACTAGAGTCAACACTGGGCGTGATACTTGTAGAGCGCACGAATAAGTCAGTTTCATTTACAGAGCTGGGCGCCCGACTTGCTGACAAAGCCAGATACATTCTGATGCAGGCTGAAGACCTTGTCGAAGAGGCGAACATATCATCTGACCCGCTTGCAAGCCCGGTAAAACTTGGTGTGATACCCACCATTGCGCCATATATTACCAGTGACTTCATCGTTGCCGTGAGAAACCAATTCAGCACTATCAAGCTTTTTATCAGAGAGGACACCAGCGCTAATCTGATCCAAGAACTACTGAACAACAAACTTGACCTAGTTCTATTGGCACTGCCCTATGATGCTGGGCAAATTAGTACACAAATTATTTATCGAGAAGGTTTGCAACTTGCCTACAGAAAAGACAGCTCGATAGTCTCGACTGATCATGTCGATTTTGACCAACTACCGGATGAAAGTCTGCTACTGCTGGATGATGGTCACTGTCTACGAGACCATGCGCTGGCAGGCTGCCGTTTGAAAGATCACAAAAAATTACACACCTTCGGTGCCAACAGTCTTCAAATGCTGCTGCAAATGGTCGATAGCGACCTCGGTGTGACGCTAGTGCCCGACATGGCAGTCGACGCCAAGGTGTTGCAGAACACTCAGGTCGTTACGCTACCTTTGCCACGTGATAAATTTTATCGGGATATTGGTTTCGCTTGGCGCAATGGCACGTCCAGACGCTTACTTTTGGACGAGATCATGACCCTGTTACCGCGTTAATAACCGGAAATATGATGAATAAGCTTAAAGCGAAATAGAGGGGAATCGACTCGACCGAGTGCCTGTGATGGGTCGATTACCTGCTTCGTGGTAGGTAAACACGAGCGAAAACTTCGTTTCTTCAGAAAGATTCCTCCCAGCAGCATGGAATAGCCGGCTGTGAAAAAACAAAACGTCACCCTTTTCCAATTCAACCGTTTTTGCCCGCGATATCAACGCCTTGTTCTCTGGCAAGTCGGGGCGGAGAAATAACGCAGCATCAAATCGGCCTGGGTCTACCTGCAACTTGTGAGTGCCTGGAATAACGCTTAAACAACCGTTCCTTTTTGTTTCGTCACCGACCGCCAACCAAACACTTATCAAGTTCTCCTGATCAAAGGACCAATAACGATTATCTTGATGCCACAGTGTTGCGCTGCTGTAGCCCGGTTGTTTTGTCATCACACAATTATGGTGACACTGTGACATAAGCACATTGTGCTGCGTTGCATCCTCGGCAACGCTTGCTGACGACTCACCTCGGAACAAATCTTCCAGCACTGATCGACAGGCGTCGTTAGTGGCCCATTGACGATAAAGCTCATCTCTAGCATACGCGTGAAGCAGTCTCCGACAGGTGTCTCCGCCCTCTGCAAGTTTCGAAACGGGTGATCCCGGATATTGAACATCGACCTCGTATTCAATTGGCGCGAGATTATCGTTCAACTGGATTAATGAGATTGACATGATGTCATCACAAACAGAAAGGTCAGCAAAACCTTTTTTCACAAGAAAGCCATCCCGCTCAAAGGTCACTCGATCAAACTCTATTGTGTCAGTTGTTTGACTCACCATTTACTCTTCCTCAAAAACCGCTTTGGCTTTCTACCATGTGTTATACGACAAATCGCTGTGCTGGTTTTATCTCGCTGCTCGATATTCTCAATTATTATCGCCGGAAACATCTTGCAGCCTACCACGATATTCCCTCAACACTTCGACACCAGATTCGGACATCACCGTTTGCAGACACTGGACTGCCTTTACTCAAGCACGAAGATTCACGGCTTCAAGCAAAAGACCCATTTGTAGGTCCACGTCATTCGGATTAAGCGTCAAGGGGATAGCCGTCCTCGCCCTGAACACCTTCATATGCTGCTTGTCATCCGAGATTCGCTATAGGTCCGCCCAACAATGGTCGGGCCTCGAAAAGTACTTACATTTTCTATTCAATTAATCTCTATACACGCACACGAACTCCTTGCATCATACAACGGTTGATAGCAATCCGTTATTACACCGTGACACTTGTCGCAAGGATACAGGCTCAGCACTTAAATTGAGTAGATAATTCCGCGCTTTAATTTGCCCGCAGCAAAACCATGGCGTGAAGACGAACGCCCTATCTCATGTGCACTACACCAGTTAGCACTGCTACATTGCTGTTCTGATCATAAAACAGGCAGCAGCGGACATAGCGCTAACGATAGCATTCGCTCGCTACCAGACGAGACCAAAAAAAATCATATGAAGCGATGCCTATTCGCTTTGTCGATAAGACAAAGTACGTTATCGTCTTCAAACGGGCGCAGATTAAATGCGCCATGTCCTTTTAGAACCGGAGCAAGGCTATGACAAAATCAGTGGAAGTTGTAAATTACATGTTGGCAAAGCCTATCACCGTAAAACCCGATATAAACGTACACGAAGCCGCGCAAAAAATCCTCGAGAACAAAGTATCTGGTGTCGCTGTCGTCGATGCGGATAACAACCTAGTGGGTATGCTGTCCGAGTTGGATTGTCTGCAAGCGATTGTAAGTGCTGTTTACAATGGCAATTCGCCAGGTGCGGCACTGGTGGAAGATATCATGACCAAAGATGTTGAGGTCAACAAACCAGGAGATGACATCATCGATGTCGCCTCATCTATGCTAGACCACAAACACAGGAGGCGGCCTGTCGTCGAAAATGGCAAATTGATCGGACAAGTGACCTGTCGTCAGATACTGAGCGCCATTAAAGATTTTAGTAACGATTAACCCCAGCCACTAGTAGCAGCAACTGTCAGCCGTTCATTGTCCCAGCGGTTCATTGTGTCAGCGGTTCACTGTGTCCGCTGCAACATCACTCAGAACAGTGTTGAAAAGCATGATGCGACGTTAAAAGTCGTCCTGGCTCTAGGTAATTGACAACTAAAGAGCGAAATTAGCTAGGCGTACGTTTTTTCCGTACTCGCTATCCGTATCTTGCCTCAAGATGTGATTTGAAATAGTCAGCATTCAGGGTTTCGCCTGTCGCCGCAATCATCAAATCGTTAAACCCCAGAAACTTCCCTTTGTTGTGCACATTCGCACGCAACCATTTTAACAATGGCGTGAAATCACCTCGCCTGATATTCCCCAACAAGTCTGGAATTTCACGCTGCACTGCGGCAAACAATTGTGCCGCCGTCATTGCGCCAAGGGTGTATGTCGGGAAGTAACCGAACAAGCCCGCTGGCCAATGAACGTCCTGCAAACAACCGTCTACAAAATTGTTTTCTGTCGAAAGGTCGAGAAAGTTCATCATTTTCTCGTTCCATGCCGCGGGTAAATCCGCGACAGCAAGCTCTCCCCCGATCAACTGCTTCTCGATTTCATAACGTAGAATAACGTGTAAAGGATAAGTAACTTCATCAGCATCGACGCGGATCAGGCTTTTTTCTACCCGGGTGTACAAACGGTGCAGATTGTCGACACTCCATGCCGGGTCATTTGAAACCGCACCCAAAAATGTTCGTTGCACCAGAGGGGTCACAAACTGCATGAACTCCTGCGTTCTACAGGCTTGCATTTCCATCAGCAGAGACTGACTTTCGTGTGTACCCATGCTCAGGGCCTTGCCAACGGGTTGGCTTCGCCATTTATGGGGTAATCCCTGTTCATACATTGCATGACCAGTTTCGTGAACAACCGCCATCATCGAACTGATAAAGCTCGATGTATCGTACCGAGTAGTAATCCGCACATCATCCGGAACGCCACCACAAAAAGGATGATGACTGACGTCAAGGCGGCCGTGCTCAAAATCGAAACCTAACGACGACATCAGCGCAGTGCCAAGCGCTTTTTGCTTCACATCACTAAAGTCGCCGGAAACTGGCAGCACTTCATCTGCAGATTGCAGGTTCACAACCTTGTCGGCGAACTTCGGAAGAAAGCCCTTGAGGTCGGCAAAAACCGCGTCGATCTGTTCACTAGTGACATCAGGTTCATACAAATTCAACATCGCATCGTAAGGACCTAAACCTGTCGATTCACTTCGACAACTCGCCTCCTCCCTTGTAAGCGATACGACTTCCGCTAACAATGGTTCCATCGCTTTCCAATCATTGTTAGCCCGGTGTAATCGCCAAGCCTGTTCACATTTGGAGCGCGCGATTGAATTTGCGGCAACCAGATCTTCTGGCATACAGGTGGCCTCTCGCCATGTTCGGTCAATCTCCCGAAGGTTAGCCGCTTGCCAGTCATCAAGACTGCTACCAGCCTTCGCGCCATCGATCCACTCCCCGACTTTAGGTTCAGTCACCAGTTGATGGATCATCACATCGAGTGTGGACATGGCTTGTGCTCGTGCTTCACCACCGCCTGTTGGCATCATGGAGGCCTCATCCCAACCGGCAATCGCAGAAACATGGCGAAGATCGTTTATTTTTTGGAAATGGACTTCAAGCCGATCGTAGTCGGTATTTATGCTTTTATGATTCATATAATTTTTCGTTTAATGTTGATCTTAATACTTATTCAAAATCTGTTTAAGTGGGTACGGCGACACCCACATCGCCCAAGGACACAAGATGCGATCTGTCGTTAAAACCGCGAACAACTATCTTTCCCTCGGTCAGCACGACATGGCTGATTGAGCCATTGTCACAACCATTAAAAGCAAATGGTTCAGCGCCGGATGCATGAGCCAGTATGTGACCGATAATACCGCCATGGACAACCGCAACAACCACTTGATTTGCATGGTGCTGCGCAATTCGATCAAGCGCCCGCCCTACCCGCAGAGTCAAATTCTCTCTGGATTCAGCGCCAGGGATCACATCCCAACGTTGCTCGCTTTGCATTCTTTGATAAAGAGGATCATTTTCATGGACCTTCTTGCGGAATACCCCGCCCTCCCAATCGCCTAAGTGAACCTCGCGAAGATCTGGCTCCTTGATCGGTTCCAACCCCAAATGCCCTAATAGCGGTGCGGCAGTCTCTGAAGTACGACGCAGATTTGTTACGTACACCGCATCGATTACTTCATTCCGGAGACGTTCACCAACAAGTTTGGCTTGTTGCATACCCAGCGAGGATAACTCTGGGTCTCCCTGACCCGCGACCAGCGGAAAAGGCTCTTCAGGTCTTGCCGCTCTGGATTCTCCATGTCTGACTAAAATGACGTCTACTGCACCCACTGGTTTTTCAAATCTGTGTTGCCTGTATTCTTTCATCTATTCATTCGTCTCCAATTTCGCCTTCTTACCTGAGTACCTATCATCCATTCCTATAACCTTCCTTTACCGAGTTCAAGCTTGCCCTTTACAAGATTTATTCTAAGCAGATCACTCGCCCCCTCGATAAGTCTCATGGACCTGACTTTGCGATAAAGCTTTTCGAGAGGGTGTCCAACAACCAATGCCTGCCCTCCGGCTAGCTGTACTGCCATGTCAACAACTCGTCCAACCGCTTCGGTACAAAATATCTTGGTGGCAATAATCTCGTTAACACTGTTTTCAGGTCCATCAACCAAGCGAGCCGTCCTGTAAAGAGCACTTCGGGCGACATAGGTTTCAACACGCATGTCTGCGAGCCTCAATCTCACCCCTTCCCTGTCTCCCAACGGTGTTCCTGATCTGTGTGGTGCCTGTAAATGCTGCTCTATATAATCGATTACCCAGCTGCAAATGCCTACAGCCTCTGCAGCGACCATCATTCTGACATTACCGATGTTGCCAAGGGCTCTTGGCATTCCCTCTCCAATGTTACCAATCACTTGGGCCACCGGTACCTGAACATCGTTGAACAGCATGGAAACGTGTCCTCCACCCTCCATAGAGGAAAATTCCCGATCGATTACAAGACCTTCAGCTTGTCGATCAATCACGACCATTGCTGTACCTGCTTTGACAGAATCATGACGCTCTACATTCACTAACACTGAAACAAAATCGCAGGTTTTACCGCCTGTCACGTATGATTTTTGACCGTTGATGGTCAACTCGCTTTCGGATTCGTTGAGTCTCGCCCAAGTCGGCCTCTTCGCACTATCCGGCTCGGTAAATCCGAAAGCACCACGTTTCTCACCGCGCAACACTGGATCAAGATAGCGCTCTTTCAACTCACCCGAGGCTGAGTGCAAAATGCCAGGTCCTGGTCCAAACACATAAGATGTTAAGGGATTGTTAGCCGCAGCGAGGGTCTCCCTCAACGCTGTTAATTCGAGGTTTGAGACTGGATTGCCGCCATATTCAGCGGGTTGAGTTTTCCCAAAAAATCCGCGCTTAATGGATTCGCTTCGAACACGTGATGCTGCTTGATCTAAAGATACGTCAGCTTCCATTTCTCTTGCCGCAGGCTCGATGATTGTCTGAATAAACTCATCCAGATTTTCTAGCGCCAATGTGATCCCGCTGTCCAAATTTTCTGGCATTTCCGGTTCCCTCAAAAACTGTTTTGTGGCTGATGGTCTGCTCGTCATTATACGCAGGCGAACAGGAAAAATACGACCGACCAATCTATATCCACATCGTCAGTTAGTCCCGCTATGAAAAGAAACGACTGTGCTTGACCTGCTCTGAATATCGGTTGGGAGATGCCGAGTTTGCTCATATAACCAATCAATACTTCTACCGTCTGCAGGCAAGCAATTACCCCATTAGAAAAAGCATCAGCCGACGTATTCTTGCCTTCTGAAGATCTCGCACAGCTGGGCAACGCGTTCTAGACCGGATCGAAAAGGTTAGATCCTGCGAATCTGTTTAAGCCAATTTTTTGGATATTTATGACAAATACAAAGTATTTCGCAATTTCTCCACGCCGTACGTCAGACCGACCAAGAAAAAATCTGATTTAACCCACTATCCGCTAGACGCACACCCAACAACTTGGCATGCTCGGGAGGTACTGATCCTATCAGACCAAATAAAATAACTAGGAGAATTAAATGGCTATTTCTGATCATGTGGGCTTCGAAGATTTCATGACAGGGGTTGAACGCAGAAACCCCCATCAAACAGAGTTTGTGCAGGCGGTAAGAGAAGTTGCTGAGGACATTTTCGACTACATAGCCGACAAGGAAAAATATCACGAGTATCAAATTCTAAGGCGAATTGCTGAGCCTGATAGAGTCGTCAGCTTCCGCGTATGCTGGGAAGACGATAGCGGCAACATCCGCGTACAGCGTGGTTGGCGGGTACAAAATAACAACTCAATTGGTCCTTATAAAGGTGGTATCCGCTTTCACCCTAGCGTGACAGAGAGCGTACTGAAGTTCCTGGCCTTTGAGCAAACCTTTAAAAACAGCTTAACGGGACTGCCTTTGGGCGGCGGAAAGGGTGGATCGAATTTCAATCCCAAGGGCAAATCAGAGCACGAAATCATGCGCTTCTGTCAGTCGTTTATGACGGAACTGTATCGTCATGTTGGCGAAGATACCGACGTCCCCGCTGGTGATATTGGCGTAGGTGCCAGGGAAATTGGCTTTATGTTTGGTCAATATAAGCGAATCACCAATCGCTTCACTGGGGTGCTTACCGGCAAAGGGCTTGAGTTTGGCGGCAGTTTGGTTAGAACCGAAGCGACCGGTTACGGTGCCGTCTATTTCCTCGAAAACATGCTGAAACATATCAATAGCAGCGTAGAGGGTAAGTCCGCTGTGATTTCCGGCTCAGGTAATGTTGCAACACATGCTGCTGAGAAAATCCTTCAACTTGGCGGCAAGGTGCTTACGCTCTCAGACTCCCAAGGTTTTATCCACGACCCTGATGGCATTAATCAAGAGAAACTTGATTGGGTTAAACGACAGAAAGGTGTGCTTAGAGGCCCACTTTCAGCGTATACCGACGAGTTTGGCGGTGGTTCCAGCTTTAACAGTGGCGAGCGCCCCTGGGGTGTAACCTGTGATATTGCTATGCCATGTGCGACACAGAATGAGCTGGTTGGTCAAGAAGCTGAGACCCTCGTCAAGAATGGCTGTATGGCCGTTTCGGAAGGCGCCAACATGCCTACCGATCTTGATGGCATCAAGGTCTTTAAAGACGCTGGAATCTGTTACGCGCCTGGTAAAGCATCCAACGCTGGTGGCGTTGCGGTTTCCGGTCTTGAAATGAGCCAAAATTCAGAACGTATCTCTTGGGAAGAAGAGACGCTGCAGGAACAATTGCAAAGTATCATGAAAGGCATTCACGACAGATGTCTTGAGTACGGTGAAAAAGAAGATGGAAAGGTTGATTACGTCAAAGGCGCTAACATTGCAGGTTTCGTGAAAGTTGCGGACGCAATGCTTGCTTACGGTGTAGTCTAGCTATCTCTCGATTTGGAGGGTCTCGTCAACGGACCCTCCAACATCGACCCATCTGTTACGCCGCTCGACGATAACACCTCTCTCCGCTCTGATAATTGAAGCCGGCTGCATCGACTAAAGGCTTCTGATCGCAAGCCTACCCACTAACACCACCTTTTGCTCGGGCGCATCACTTCAGGTGTTTCACGTCATTATCATAGAGAATAACGACGAGTTTGCAGCATGTAATCGTGTTGGCAACAACGCTTAAAAGGCAACTAAAACCGCAAAGCTACATTTGTAAATCTGCGATTGTTAGAACGACCTCGGCATGTTTAATACGTGTTCACCGATAAAGCTTAGAATCAAATTAGTTGAAATCGGCGCGATCTGATAAAGACGCGTTTCCCTGAATTTTCTCTCGATGTGGTATTCCTTCGCAAAAGCATATCCACCATGGGTTTGCATACACACGTCCCCTGCCCGCCACGATGCCTCCGAGGCCAACATTTTTGCCATGTTTGCCTCTGCCCCACAGGGTTCACCTGCATCAAACATCTTTGCTGCTTTATCAACCATCAAAGAAGCAGCCTCAATTTCTGCATAGCACCGGGCGATGGGAAATTGCACAGACTGATTCATGCCGATCGGCCGATCGAAAATGGTCCGATCAGATGCATAGGCACTGGCTTTGTCGACAAAATAACGGCCATCACCCACACATTCCGCAGCGATCAAAATTCGCTCCGCATTCATACCATCAAGAATAACTTTAAAACCCGCGCCCTCTTCACCCAGCAAATTCTCGGCGGGTATTCGCAGATCATCGAAAAAAAGCTCACAAGAGTGATGATTAATCATCGATTCAATCGGCTGGATCGTTAATCCGTTACCGACCGCCTCACGCACGTCGACGATAAAAGCAGAAAGCCCCTGCGTCTTTTTTTGCACTTCATCTTTAGGCGTTGTGCGGGCAAGTAACACCATCAAGTCCGAGTGTTCTATTCGACTTATCCAAACTTTTTGCCCGTTGATAACGTATTCATCGCCATCTTTTTTTGCAACGGTTTTCAGGCTTGTTGTATCAGTGCCCGTGGTGGGTTCTGTGACCCCAAAACTCTGCAGGCGCAATTTGCCACTGGCTATTTCTGGTAAGTACCTGTTTTTCTGCGCCTCATTGCCATGCCTTAACACAGACCCCATAACGTACATTTGCGCATGACATGCTCCGGCGTGAGCCCCGGCACGACAAACCTCCTCCATCACAGCAGAGGCCTCAATCACGCCAAGTCCAGCTCCGCCATAGGCTTCGGGAATTAATATATTGAGAAATCCAGCTTCGGAAAGCTCCTGCACAAATTCAGATGGATATCCCCGATCCCGATCAAGCTGCAGCCAGTAATCTTCGCCATATTGGTCGCATAGCTGTCGGACCGCTTGGCGTATTTGTGATAGATCTGTTTCACCACTCATCTATTGGTACCTTGAAATTAATTATCAAATCATAACTGGGATTGTGCAGAAAGTAAGCACGCTAAATTTGGTTCACGACCCTTTGTAGGGATCAACTTTCTCTCGTATCTTTGTCTTGCTGTCAAAACAAACATTTTTGTGACGATTGGCAAAAACCACCGCGCTGTGCGTGTTTTGTTTATTCGCTTCATCGTCACTGATTTGCGGGCGTCGATGCCAATATGCCGGTGTCATTAGAGTAGCGAACGGATCTTCTTGCTCCGTATCGATGCTATCGACCACCGTGTCAGCATACTGGCGAGGTCTCAAACAGGAATACAGAGCAACATCTCACCCGAGCCCCAAGGTAACCACAGTCGAGATGCAGAACACACTTACGCAGTTTAGACACTAAGCCCGAAGACACTATTCCAACAACATCAATGATACGATTTCGTGAATTATCCAGCGCTTAATTGACAGCACAACAGTCACTTCAAGCGAGGCATTTCCTGTCGTATTTCAGTATAGTCTTAACATCAAAGTATCCAATTCAAATTCAGGCGATCAAGCTGAATTCAGCACAACTTAACAACTAACGGGTCATCACGACTCTGGAATCAATTATGCACACATGGCAAATCGGGGATGTAAAAATAACAAAAATTGTGGAACTCGAGTCTGTTGGTGGTTCACGGTTCATATTACCGGACGCGACGCCTGAGGCAGTGCTTAAGCACGACTGGTTATCACCTCATTTCATTAACGATGAAGGAAAATTGATCATGAGTGTTCACGCACTCATTGTAGAAACGCCAACCAAAACAATCATCGTCGATACCTGCCTGGGGAATGATAAGAAACGCAATATTCCCGCATGGAATAATCTTCAGCTTCCCTTTCTAGAAGATCTCGAAGCAGCAGGATTCAAACGAGAAGATATCGACATTGTGTTGTGCACCCACCTCCATGTTGACCATGTCGGATGGAATACCATGCTGGTTGATGGCGCCTGGGTGCCGACGTTTCCAAAGGCCAGATATATTATGGCGAAATCCGAATTTGAGTACTGGACCGAAGAGGCGGAAGGAGAAGAATACGCAACCATCATGGCCGACTCAGTAAGACCCGTGTTCGAAGCGGGACTGGTCGACCTCGTGCCGATAACACATCAAATTTGTGAAGAGGTTGTGCTGGAACCTACTCCGGGACATACGCCGGGGCATGTCAGTGTGCATATCCAGTCGAAAGAGCAGCATGCTGTCATCACGGGGGACAGTATTCATCATCCCTGTCAGATCGCGGAAACCACATGGAGCAGTAGCGCCGATTATGATTCCGCGCAGGCAACCCAAACGAGACAGGATTTTTTATCTCTCTATGCCGATAAGGAGACTCTGATTATCGGGACCCATTTCGCGACCCCCACCGCCGGACATGTGAAGCAAGTTGGAACTGGCTACGAACTCTCGGTAGAAGGCGGCTCTGAAGAGACGTTGGCGTAGTTCTCGATGCCTTCATCAATGAGCGTTTGATGCGCCACGGATA
>CAJXBG010000094.1 GCA_913050215.1 uncultured Gammaproteobacteria bacterium | reverse complement strand
ACCAGATCTCTTCCTTTTCCTAGGGTGTCCGGAAACCGGCCAACAAACATCACCTCGGATCTTTCTGCCACCTTAACTCTTACTTTCTTAAGTGAAATCTCAGACATGAGTTTTCGAAATGCCGTCGAATCGAGTAGTACACCATTCACATTATAATTAACGTGTTTTCGACCTTTTTCGCCAGGCTGAATCAGATTAGGCGACCCAACCAAATCTAGGCTTTGCTCATCCAGGGTCTCATCTACCAATAATACTTCCACATTAAATGCTGAATCGTTGAGGGCGTCTCGCAGATGCCAGGAGCAGGAGGACATACGATCGGCGATACCGATTGCGGGAGAGATCATAATGGCGCGTTCGTCATCAAATAGAAACGATGGCCGATCACCGGAATAACAAATGCCGATACCAATTTCCAAGGCTGGTAGGCCGGTCTGTTTTGAGTGTGTGTTTTTGGAGCTAACAATTTCGAGAATTTCTTTTGCGATACCACAGGCACGCGACACTGAATACCATTGATCTGGCGCATCATTGTATTCGTAGATGCTGAGGATAACAGCATCACCCTCAATAAAAATCTTGGCCGCGCCATACCTTGCCAACAACTGATTGATGGGATCGAAAAAACGCAGACTGAAATAGCTTGCTGGGTTTAGCCCTTTGTTAATCAATTCTCGCGTGACAGTGGTTGAACCGCGGACATCTGCCTTAATAATTGTATGATGGATTATCTGTGATGCCTCAGGCTCATTAAGCCTAGCCTCTTCAACACTCACCAGTTGATAGAGGTTACCACCAGATTTAGCCAGCTGGAGTTTTTCTGGGTCCTGAATGATATTCATCCGGTTAAAGATACGATGCGCAAAACGATAGTACTTTATGTGTAACCTGAAACGGCTAATGTCCGTTAAGATTTTCAGGAAATACTCTTCAGTTTCTTCTTTGTATTTCTGATTTACCTGACGACCTAATTCGTCTAGCTTCTTTAACAGAGTCGCAGCACCCTCGCGCGATGTATCGATTTTTGCCGCAACTTTTTTCGTGTCGTTACCCGCGGCATAGGCACACGCGTGACGCAAGTCGATGAACTCAGCGTCCATCGAAGTCCATGTTTCCCTCAGTAAATATCCCGCTATCATTTCTTTATACTGAGACTCATTTGCAAATATTTTTCGCGCATCGAGCGCAACACGCCCCAGCTTTTTCACATCCGACTTAAATGCCCACTGTGCTTTTATTCCCTCCCGCTCTTTTAGTACAGCAAGAGAACGGCTATGGATGCTTGGGTCGAAGACAAAACGTACATTACCGGGTTGATCCAACCAACAGAATGATTCCGATACCAAAACCTTTTGATCCTTCGAGGGTCCAAGAAGATTCTGAGCAGCAAACAGACCGCCTAGCTCATCGTATATCTCGCTTTGCGCCGAGCCCCTGCCGACATTGGATTTGAGTGGCAACAATTGCAACGAGGGAAAGAGCTTGCCTAGATGAGCTTCCAATTTCTCGATCGCCATCGGAAACTCGGCTCGATTCCAGAGCGCATAGTTTTCGTGTAGAAGGCTATCTTCTAGCGGATTGCTGGCACTCAACATTGGATTAAACATGATGTTGAGAAGTTCCGGGATAGAATTACCTAGAAACTGTTCTCTGAGCTGCCTTAACTCGGTAGTTTCTTCTCGCTGCAATTGTTTGAAAATAGTCCGATTGATTTTATAAGTGAAACTATTCCGATTCTGCCTGAACGAAGTGAAACGCTGCTGAGTCGCCATGAGACTTCTTGAGCCAGCATATTTCTGTTGGAAAAGTGTCTCTTCCATCTGCTCAGATATCTTATCCATCTGTGCACGGGTTTCCTGAAGCACAAACTTGATCACCGCAAAATGCAATATATTGATCAAAGGTGCACTCAAATCTGTTTTTGCTCTGTGCAGGGTCGCCTTAATCAGATCTCGGTATTTTGAACGAAGATCATCAATCAACTCAGACCTTCCCACTTTCGAGCCAGCGACAACCTGCTTGGCGACACTCTCAACAACCTCTTTGCCGTTAAATACAAATGCAGCACTTAATTCGACATCGATGTGGTAATTGTCGATACCCTTATCACCAACACTGGTATCTATCTCAATTGAAGCTGGTGCAGATACCAGCGCTAAAATGTCTGCCTCCGAGCAGACAATCCCTTTGCGACTCATGTTTTTTCCGATCTCTAAATAGCACTGTCTTTAAGACATTTGTTAGGAGGGAGCAGATTAGCCCATTTGATATCGAAAAATCGACGATTATCCAGACAATTTGACAGACTCTCGCTTTGTCATTTCCCAATCAGGCGGCTTTTCACTAAAAATGAAACCAGCTATTAACTGCAATGCCCAATAAATAGAGGTTATTGCGCATCGACATTGTCATATTGACACAGAACGGATCTGCAATAGCCCAAGTTCCCACCCAAGTTTGCTAAATTGCTTCTGAATTCCACTCTGATAATATGACAGTAATAAATAAACTAGGTGACTCGCGTGATAGAACGAAGCAAAGCAGAAATGGAAGAAATCCTTAGCAACCAAAAAAAAGCCTATATTAAAGAAGGTGAAGTCAGCGCGGCAACCAGAATCGACCGAATAGATCGGGCAATTGATATTCTCGCCAACAACGGTCCAAAACTCTGCGAAGCAATAGCAGCAGACTTTGGTCACCGTTCGCTAGAACAGTCGAAACTGACCGATATCGACGCTTCGATCGGACCACTCAAAGATGCAAAAAAACACTTACGAGGTTGGATGAAACCTGAACGGCGCAAGACGATGTTCCCACTTGGTATATTTGGCGCTCGTGCCCGAGTGCAGTATCAACCCCTTGGTGTCGTCGGTTGCATCAGCCCCTGGAATTTTCCTGTTCAATTGACCTTTGCGCCACTTGCAGGTGTATTTGCCGCAGGCAATCGAACGATGATCAAACCCTCAGAATTTACCCCCGCAACTTCAGAACTGATGCTGGAGTTATTACATGCCGCCTATGATATCGACGAAGTTGCCGTGATTCCGGGTGGACCAGCGGTTGGCGAGGCATTCAGCTCACTGCCTTTTGACCACCTGCTTTTTACCGGAGCAACATCTATAGCCAAACACGTGATGCGCGCAGCATCAGAAAATCTCGTGCCTGTGACACTCGAACTGGGTGGTAAGTCACCCGTAGTTGTAGGCAAATCAGCAGACGTCGAGCTCACTGCAAGTAACGTGATGACCGGTAAGACAATGAACGCAGGACAGATCTGTCTTGCACCGGATTATCTTTTTATACACGAAGATTCGACAGACAATTTCATCGAAGCTGCGAAAAAATCTGTCGCTAAAATGTATCCAGATTTAAAAGACAATCCCGACTACACATCGATGGTTAACGAGAGACATTATGATCGTGTCACCAGCTACATAGAAGATGCGAAGGCTCGGGGCGCTGAGGTGATTGAACTTAATCCCGCCGACGAAAACTTTGATCAGCAACAACACAACAAGATTCCACCGACCCTGATAATTGACCCTTCAGATGAAATGGAGGTTATGAAGAACGAAATCTTTGGACCAGTTTTACCGGTCAAGCGATACAAACATCTGGACGAGACACTAGACTACATCAACGCCCACCCTCGCCCACTTGGATTGTATTATTTTGGCCAAGACAGTAACGAGGAAAACAAGGTGTTAACCCATACAACATCCGGCGGTGTAACCGTCAACGACGTTATAATGCATATCGCCCAAGAGGATCTGCCTTTCGGTGGTGTTGGACCTAGCGGTATGGGTTCGTACCACGGCCATGACGGGTTTAAGAACTTTAGCCACGCGAAAGCTGTCTATACGCAATCAAAAACGGTATCAAAGCTTGCAGCTGCGATGCGACCGCCTTACAAAAAAACTTCCTGAAGGCTCAATCAATACTAGAGCCGCAGTTTGCTTGAAAGTCTCATCAGGGGAATTCGCACGGTTGCCACCACACCGTGTGAGTCCTCTCTGTTAGACAGTTTAATTTCACCTCCGTGAAACTCAGTAATCACTTTGGCAATGTACAAACCAAGGCCTAAATGACTACTGCTACCATCGTACCTCCGCCGCACTGAAACCATAGAATCAAAAAGGTTTTCACGCATGTTTTCAGGCAAGCCGGGGCCTTGATTCATCACACGTAATACCGCGACTTCATCTTCGATAGTCAATCGAACTTTAATCGCTGCATCAGGCAGGGAAAATTCCACAGCGTTGCTAATCAGCTTATCAAATAACTGCGCAATCAGATCCGGTATGCCTGTAACCGGGACTGCGCTTTCTTCAATGCTTAGATCAAACCGTGCTGCAGGAAAGGCTAGGGAATAACCCTCAACGCAACCGCGAACAAGCTCTATTAGATCAAATGACTCAATGTCATCCTTATCTAGACTATGCTCAAGGCGGGTCGCCTCACTCATATTATTGAGTATCAGACTCAGCCTCTCAAGGCCATCGTGCGCTCGCTTTACATACACTGCATTTTCATCATCAAGCTGATCCGTCGTAATGTTATCCAGCGATGACCTAACGATTGAAACGGGTGTCCTTAGTTCATGGGCCAATCGACTGGCCATACTCTCAAGGTATTGATTGTACTGGTGCAGCTTTTCTACCATCGTTGCAAAACTACGGGCAAGATCACCAAGTTCATCCGGCATATCAAATGAAGGTAACTTATCATTTACTCTTCCCCGAGTATCGATAGCCTGTTCCAGCTGATTCTTAAGCGTTTTTAGCCGGGAGGTTTGCAACCAGATCATCACTCGCCAGAAGATAAACCCAAGCACCAACAACAAAACAAACTGAACAAACATTTCATGTCTGACACGTTCAATGTAGCGTAATAGGGCTCGCTCCGATTTCTGCACGACAACAGCGCCAACAACCTCACCATTAAAGAGAACGGGTTCGGCTGCAATGAATGCGTACCCTCGCTTGGTCACTTTGGAACCAGACTCACCGCGAAGTGCTGCTTCAACTAACATTGTCGTTGGCGCGGCGAACGCTTCTCCCGCACTTCCTCGAACATTGGCATCCTGCTCAGATTGAATGTCCGAGGAAATGAAGGAAAGCAAACCCGACTCCCAAGAGATCGGATATTCATGATCACTTTCACCCTGTATATTCTCGGGACTGTTAGGGGAAAGTGAAACGATTCTTTTTTTTGCATCAAACAAACTGATGCTAGCGTTTTCCAATGACGCCAACATTTTTTGAGCCCCAAGCGATGGGCGTATTAGGTTGACCAGCTGCGCTGCTGAGTCAACTGAAGAGCTGCCCATTCGATAGTGAATATCTCTATCCTTTTGGTCATCGACATCTGCCAGAACGAAACTAAATTTCTCGCCAACCAGTGAAAGTGGAATCTTGAGTTCTAGATTGTAACCACTTTCTGTTCCTAGCCAGACGGCCTCAATCAATTCCTCCTGTCGCAGGGAACGCCCGCTACTTGAAACCTGGTGTGCGTTAGTCGAAGTTGGTTGGAACGCTGCAACGGTGTATCTACGATACTCACCGTCAGGATTAACAACCGCAATCTGAAGGTTGTCATTTCTATGCACACTAGGATTATTAATCTCGCGATAGATGACTACGTCATCTAATACTTTAACAAACAAATACAAGAAGTTGTCGGAGGTCCCAAGTTTGTATTCAGCGGAAAATGAATCCTGTCTATAGGTGCGGTTGATCTCGACCAGATCGTCAACCCCGAGAGACTGTCCTTGCACGCCGAACCAATCGTCATCACGACCGTCTAGCGCTCGGCGATCATCAACCAGATCCGCCAATAGATCCGGCTTGTCCTGTTCAACACTACGCAGGGCTATTTTTTTTATCAGTGATTCAGAGGCTTCCAGAGAGCGCGCCATGTATTTAGCGTCGGAAACAACCTCATGTCGCTGGCCTTCCAACATCATAAAAGACCAGTTGTTGAGCCAGAAGTCAGCAAAAAACGGCAAGGTCATCAATAGCGCAAAAGGAAGCAGTAGTTGCAATCTGATGCCAGGGTTTATCCCCCAGCGAAACAAACGCCGCAACGCACGCATCAACAGCGCCCTCGCTGACAAGCCACACCGCTGAGGGTTGCCGCGGAGTGCAGAGTCATCAATCGCTCCACCGGTATCCCATACCGTAAACCGTATCGATGCAGTCGAAACTACTATCTAGCTTTTGAAACTTCTTTCGAATGCGTTTTATATGCGAGGTAATCGTCGCGTCATCAACCACGATGTGACTTTCATCCATAAGTTGTTGCCGATTTTTTACATGCCCAGCATGTTTAGTCAGAGCATATACCATCCAAAATTCTGTTAGCGTCAGTTCTACAATCTGACCATCCCAGTGACAACTGAAGCGTAACTCATCAACCCTGAGTTTGCCGAGCTCAATGGCTTTCTTTTGGCTTGCGTCCGGCTCAGCCATAACCTCAACCCGTCGGAACAGTGCGGAAACACGGGCAACTAGATGCGGCAGACTCATGTCTTTGGTCACATAATCATCGGCGCCCATCCTCAACCCGCTGACGATATCGAGATCGCTATCCCTAGCGCTTAGAAAGATGATGGGTAAAGTCCGCGATTTTTGTCGCAACCACTGACAGAGGCTGTAACCGCCATCCACCTCATCGCCCAGGCCTATATCGACAATGACCAGATCCGGTAGTTGCGAGCTAAAAACCTGCTGTGCGCCAGGTCGGTCCTTGAAACTACTGACCTGATAACCCTGTTTACTGAACAGATCGGAGTAATTTTCCCTCAACATCTCGTCATCTTCTACAATGGCGACTCGATAACTCATAGATTTATCTACCCCTCATTGGCGGTTATTCCGCGCCCTGCCATATTCCCGCCACAATTCGTCGGTACATTTTCAGAATTGCCACCTCAAAGCGCCCGATTCACCTAGTTTAATACACATCAAGCATCAATGATGTGGAATACAAACAAACAGGAGTCATACGAAATGAAAATCCCATTTGCTGTTGGAATAGTGAGTTTGTCACTCTTAACTGCAGTCGTCACTACATCTGCCGTCGCAGCGTCAAAAAAAACTGAAACAGAAGAGACCCGGGGAGCAGCTGTCGGATTAGTCGTCGGCGCAGTGGTTGGAGGACCAATAGGGGCCGGTGTTGGCGCCATGGTCGGAGGCGCGGTACTAGGAAAGCTTGTTGGTTACCACAGAATCAACCGTGAACTAGAATCCGAAATGATCTCGTTAGCGCACAAAAACAAATCGAATGAGCAAGAAATGCACTCAGAAATTGCAAATCTCGACGATGAACTCAAGCGAATGATCGAGATTCAAACTGCCAGTTGGAACAGCCGGCAACTACCGATTCAATTTAAAACGGCCTCGAGTGACATTGAGCAGCACTATCAGGCGCAGCTCAATGAAATCGCGAGAATACTCTCCAGAAATCTCGATACGACGGTAAGCCTATCCGGATTTGCTGATCGTCGAGGGGATCATCTTTACAACCAGACCTTATCAGAAAACCGGGTTTCCAATGTCCACGCCTATTTAACTTCCCGCGGTGTCAAAAAAAATCAAATTGTGACAAAGGCTTTTGGTGAATCAAAGCCCCTAAGCCAAGAGGAAACACCGGAAAACCACTTCTTTGATCGAAGGGTCGTAATGCAGTTTTCATTCGACCTAGATGCCTACTTGGCAAGTCGATAGGCTGAACTAATCGAATCCAACTAACTAGTCGAATGAGCCGGCCACCTTCAGGGGCGAAAGCCCCTCTTTTTATTCGAAAAAGGTTCAGTTCGCGCCCATGACGCTAAAAGCGCAAACCCCGCAGTAATCCACCCCAGCGCCAGCAACGCAGGACATCCGCAAGCGCTGCTGCGAAGTAAGTTAACGCTGCAGCGCGTAAGATAGCTCTGACAGCTGGCAAGTGCTCTTTATCCACGTATTCACCCTCTTCAAGAATCGGCATCGCCTTATTGAAACTCGCATCCCATTCTTGCGGCAGCACAATTAGGTGAATCAGCGCAGAGACAACCATGACGCCAACGACAAGTAACATCGCCAAAACGCTGATTCGAGGCGCTGACAATAACAATCCAAAAACAGGCAGGGAAACCATCGCTATACCTAGTCGTTGTATGCGGTGGGCAACAGGATAGTATTTGTTATACAGCTGACAGGTAGGTTCATTCCTGTGGAATTGAATTGCATGACCAACTTCGTGCGTAGCGATTGCTACCGCGGTCAAGGACTTACCATTGAAATTCTCTGGCCCGAGGCGAACAGTTTTATCAATCGGACTATAATGATCTTGGCCACTCTGACCTTCTTCGATAATCACGCCGTCTAATGAGAATTTTTTTACCAAGTGTCGAGCGAGCTCGCCACCTGTACCTGGAATCCCTTCCAGCTCGTGCCGATATCGCCACAGAGTGAAGCGCACCCACAATAGTGGTGCGTAGACTAAAACCAAGACGATGCCAATAATAATTGGACTCATATTTAATCCTCATTGCCTGGAAAGTCGCTTCGCCGTAGGCAAATAAAATGTGCTCTTTTTGTCTACTCTTGACGCGCTTACCCACACTCTTTATACGGTGCTGTAGGCGTCGCGGACGTGAAAAAAATTAGAGACGCACAATACTCACCCGTATCCATCCATAGGTTATGAGCAAACGAGATCAAGCAAGCGCACGCTCAATCAACTGAAATGCCCGAGAAGAGAACTCAAACATGTTTTTTTCCCTGTCATCGTGGCCAGTAATGACTGTTTCACTGACCTCATCAGGACCTGCTAAGGCGATCACGCTAATACCCACTTCGTCGCTATAGGGCGTTCCTCCCGGTCCAGCGACACCTAACTCGGCAATTCCCCAGGTTGAACCCATTGTCCGTTGAATTGACCGCGCAAAGACTAATGCCATCTCTCCGGTCAATGGTTTTAGTCCTTTTAATTCATCCATCGGTAACTCGAGGAAAATTTTTCGGGACGCTTTTGTGTAAATTACGGTGCCACCAGCATAGTAGGCTGATGCCCCTGGCACAGATAACAATCCAGCACTGATTATTCCTCCTGCCGAGGATTCTGCTACTGAGATCGTTTCTTTTCGCTCCTTAAGGAGCTTGGCGGCGCCTTCTGCCATCGATTGTAAGTTCATTACATTTCCTTTGGTTAAGTAAGTTCATTTTGGGGCCACACGCTCGCTTTATTCGATAGCCGCTTTATTAGGTAGTGTCGGCAGAGTTAAAGTCCTGCTATCCTCAAATAGTCTTCTAGCCCGATTTACCACGCGCAGCTAAAGATACCCCAACGCGCTACGGATCATCTCATGACTGAAGCAGTCAATGAAGAAAACTCACTCTGGCAAAATCCGAAGTTTATAGCCTATATGGGCTCGACAACATTTTTTAACGCCGGATTTTCGATGCAGCAGCTGATTATCAGTTGGTTGCTGGTCGGTGTGTTGCTGCTTCCTGGTGATGAGGTAGGTCTGATTCAGGCAGCTATGGGCGTCCCGGGCTTGTTTTTGATGTTATGGGGCGGTGCAAGTGCCGACAATAAGGACCCCCGATCAATTCTACTAAACGTGTACTCCGTTACCTGGCTGTTTCCATTAGTCCTAGCGACTTGTGTCTATTTCGACCTGCTTAATATCTGGTCGATTTTGCTGTTTGGTTTGGCAATCAGTACAACGACATCGTTCTCGAGCCCCGCACAACAAGCAATACTTAATCACGTGGCTGGCAGCCAGGTACAAAGAGCCGTTACGGCCTCAACTGCCGTTATGTTTCTGGTTCAGATTTTATCACTCGCTTTCGCAGGGCAAATGGACAAGGTCGGTTTATCCACGGTATTGATCGTCCAAGCCGCTGCAATTTTATTAGCAGCGATAACAACCAGCAGACTAGATAAAACAACGCCAACACCTCAACCCATCGGAGAGACGTCATGGATGAGGTTGTTAAACGGGTTTAAGGCAACATACAACAACAAAAAGGTCTTTCATCTGCTCGTCATTAACTTCATTTCGAGTATCTTTAATGCGGGTGCCTTTATGACCGTGGTCCCATTTGTGGTCAAACGAACTTACGACGGCAATGCACTGCAGCTCGCGACGATTATGATTATCTTTTATTTCGGCGCTACGTTGACGAATCTATTTATGTTTAAGATCATGCCCATCGAAAGACCGGGTAGATGGTTTCTCATGATGCAACTAAGCCGAGTAATCATTCTCTCTTTGCTCGTAATAAGACCCGATTGGTGGCTACTAATTGCGGCCATGTTTGCCTGGGGGCTGAATATGGGCCTTACGACGACGCTGTCACGAACAATTGTCCAAGAATCGGCGGAGCCCGAATTCAGGGCGCGGATTTTATCGGTCTACAGTCTGGGGCTGATTGGCAGTGCACCTATTGGTGCTATTGTGCTGGGAAATATCATAGAGATATTCGGTACTCTGGAGGCTCTTATACCGGCGATGCTGGTTTCAGTTGTACTATTTATCTACGGCGTCTTTTTCTCGCCGGTCTGGTCTTATCTTTCACCGACATTTGATCACGCCGGAAAAATCAAGCAAAACTAGAATCACTCCTTAATCCTTGCCCGTGATTGTATTACCGGGGAAATCTCCATGTTTATCAAAAAGGAAGATGTCTATTTTGCGGCGGCTACGAAGCATTCGACGATCCGGAATCACTGCGCCAGCCCTTGGGCCGCGGCGAAATTGAAATCTACGTTGCCCCTTTCTTCTTTCAATGAACCCGGGTTGCTGGGAGATATCATCTGGGTTAGGCATCAGGTCTATCCAGCATTCGCAACCGATCTCAACTAGCTTGATCGCAAATTCCATTGCCCGCGTTTCTGTTAGTTCGGTTTTTAGAGAATATTCCAGACCGGAAAACAACCGGTGAACCTTTACCTCGTCAAGGCGAAAGACCTTGCTGAAACGCCGTTTAGTCGTATTGAGATCATATTCGCCAGTTAAGTCTCCTGCAAAGACGACTCTATAATTATTTTGCTCTGCCATGCTTTTAACAGTTCAGCTCAATCAACTCCGGACACTTTCTATCTTGCATCAATTGACACGAACTAACTAGCTCATTGATAAAGCGCTGGGGCCGCTGTTCTGTCCGTGGTTCACAAGTTATAATGGTCGTTTTAGGCTTGGGCAATTAAAATGACAGACACTACTTCTGCAAATACGGGCAATACCACTAACAGTGCTACAATCGATGGCAACATGTTTCTCTACAAGCGCCCTGTCCTGCTCAATCTTGAAGAACACGGTAAGCTAGGTCTGCAGAAACGACCCAATCCATTCGAGTTTGTTAAAACCGTTAAAGCAATACCCATCGTCGCAGCAGAGTTTTCTAGCGTTCAGAAACACTACCCAATTGTTTTCAGTAATCTTGACAATCCTGCTGCGCTTGCCATTGTCGGCTTAAAGGAAGACCGAAACCTGTTCGTCTCAGAAGATGGACAATGGGATCCGCATAGTTACGTGCCCTCCTATATTAGACGATATCCATACGCACTTGCGACGGGGGAGAATAATCAGGCAGCCGTCGTAATCGATACCGGAGCGGACGGGGTAACCGAACATGCCGACTTTCCGTTTTTTGACGGTCAATCAGTTACAAAGGAAACTCAGGACATGATTGATTTTTGCCAGCAGTTCGCGCTTGAGGCGACAAAAACCCAGAACCTTTGTCGGCGAATTAAGGAACTTGGATTACTAACTCCCCAGACAGCGACGCAGAACACAGACGATGGAAGTGAGCCGACCGTGATTGCTAACTATGTTTCAATTGACCCAGAGAAGCTCACCGACTTGTCCGCGGAAGAAGTAAAGTCTCTGTTGAATGATGGGGTACTGGCTTCGATATTTTCTCAGGCATTTTCGATGGAAAATTGGACTCGACTCATCGCGAGAGAAAATCTACAAAAAGCAAGATAAAAACGCTGCTCATATTCTCTCTAATCTTTGCGCATAGAAACCATCTGTACCGTGAAGGTCGGGCCTGAGCACCAGCTCGCCGCGAGACTGAATTTGCTTCGCTAACACGGCATCGACTCCCCTGATCCTCGCAAGTCCTGAATCTGAGGAGCTTATCCAATTTTGCGACCGCATGAAGTGCTTGTTCTTACTTAGAAACAAATCAACTACACACTGATTCTCATCATGAAGAAATGAGCAGGTAGCATAGACTAGGACCCCTCCAGGTCTAACAAGCTGAGCAGCACTCTCAAGGATGTTTGATTGCAGCGCAGTGAGCGCCTCAAGGTTTTGACTAGTCCATTTGAGCCCAACATTTCGCCTAAGTGTACCCACCCCAGAGCAAGGCGCGTCAATCAACACACAATCGACTTTGCCTATCAAGTTCGGATCGAATGATGCAGCGCCAGCTTTTTCATCAATCACCTGAGTCTCGACAATATTAATTTTCGCACGTGTCAATCTTGGCGTGAGCCTTGCCAAACGATTGGCTTGAACATCCGCTGCAATCAACCTGCCCTTGTTTCGCATCAACTCTGCTAGATGCAATGTTTTACCCCCGGCACCCGCACAATAATCTACGACCAATTGACCCGGCTCAGGATGTGCTAGCCAACTCACCAGCTGACTGCCCTCGTCCTGAAATTCGAATCCACCCTGCCTAAAGGATCTTGAGTTTTGTAACGGACCCCTTTTCGCAACCCGCAATCCAGTCTCGGCAAATCGTGCTGCTTCAATTTCAACCCCCTGCTTCTTGAGGGCACTCAATAATTGCGCCTGATTGTTCACCAGGGTATTTGCGCGAATATCAACTTCCGCGGGTTGCAGCAAGGCCAAACCTAGATCGATCAAACCTTGCTCATCAAACTGGGATCTCATTGCTTGGAATAACCAATTCGGCAGATTCAACTTTTCGGCGAGTCCAAGCACATCATCATTCAATTGACTTAGATACAGACTCAGCGATGCGATGTAAGGAGCAGCGTTAGTATCTTTGAAATACGCTGGAAGCCAATCAAAGTATCGCAGCAATCCAATGCTAACGATGGCTTCAATGTTTGAAGGCGCTGAAACGCCGCTCAATTTTACCAGCGTCTCTAATTCAAGTTTACGACGAACGCACAGGTAAACAATGTCTGAGGTACTGCGTCTGTCCTTTGAGCCCATTTGTTTGTTGCGCCGAAAAAATTTCTCGACGGAACGTTCGGCCGGTTCCGAAGCCGCAAGCACTTCACCCAACAAATCCACTGCTTGCATGAAACGAGTTCTGGAGTAACGCATTAATCTTGTCGTCCTTTGTGTGACAATAGCCCTGGCTGGCGATTCTGGAAGTCTGACATTGCTCTCTCTTTTCACTACAATATGGGCTGGCGCTGAATTTTTTAAATGAAGCTGAGTCCGCCTGACCGAAACTGATTATATAACCTCGGGTACCTATAACGGAATCATATGCAACAACGGCAAAAAAGGACTGCGTTAGTCCTCTCCGGCGGAGGGGCAAGGGGCTCTTACCAAGTCGGTACGCTTAAGGCTATCGCGCACATTCAACCCGATGGTGGAATGAATCCCTTTGATATCATTTGTGGCACTAGCGCAGGTGCGCTCAATGCCTCCATGCTTGCCTGTGAAAGTGATCACTATGGTCATGCTGTTAAACGTCTTGAAACGCTTTGGCAAAACCTTCAATCCGACCAGATCCACAAGGTCGGGTATACCCAGTTGTTAAAATCGACCCTCAGATTATTTTTTTCATTCTTCCATGACGGCATCGCCTCCGGCGCAGCGTCCGCTTTGCTTGACAATGAACCTCTAAGGAAGCTTCTAAGCACCGAAATTAATTTTGATAAACTTGATGAACATATTAACAACGGCCGATTGCGCGCGCTGTGCATTACAGCATTAGCTTATAATTCTGGTCACAACATCAGTTTTTTTCAAGGCAGCCCGAATATTAAAGGCTGGCGTCGAAATCAACGTCTTGGTGTTGGCACTCGCTTGACTCATGACCACCTTATGGCCTCGTCAGCGCTGCCAACGATCTTTCCGCCGGTAAAAATTGATCACGAATATTTCGGTGATGGTGCGATTCGTCAAAGAGCACCACTCAGCGCCGCGCTACATCTGGGCGCAGAAAAACTGTTTGTCGTCGGGGTCAGTTATCACGAAAAAGAACAGGAAGAATCGCAGAAGCCTATTATACACACGCCAACATTTGCGCAGATTGCCGGCCATTTGCTCAACAGCTCATTCATCGATGCGATGGATGAAGATATTGAAATGCTGGAGAAATTCAATTTTATCAGCAGATATCTCAGCAGCGATCAGCTGACGGCTGCCAACATACGGCCGATTGATGTGCTCACCATTACACCTTCGATTAAATTCGATGAGATCGCAGCAAAACACATCTCCACGCTACCCTTATCGATGCGAACATTTTTCAAAACGATAGGGGCAACCAGCACTGGCGGTGGCGCCAGCATGGCAAGCTATCTGCTGTTTGAAGCTGAGTTTTGTAAAGAACTGATGGAAGCCGGCTACCGTGACGCCATGGATCGAGAAGAGGAAATCAGGACTTTTCTCTCAGCTTAAGGTCAAAAAAAACAGCACGAGAGCAAAGCCCTCGTGCAATTGAGCTTTAAAGCGAGATTATCGCCCGGTGAATTCCGGCTTTCTGCGTTCGAGGAAAGCCTGCACCCCTTCCTTGAAATCTTCGCTCTGGAACATACCA
Source organism: uncultured Gammaproteobacteria bacterium (assembly GCA_913050215.1). Classification (GTDB taxonomy): domain Bacteria; phylum Pseudomonadota; class Gammaproteobacteria; order Pseudomonadales; family Azotimanducaceae; genus UBA4582. The sequence goes on along the minus strand of CAJXBG010000094.1, from coordinate 16 downwards.
CCCAGGTGCATCATCA
>CAJXBG010000093.1 GCA_913050215.1 uncultured Gammaproteobacteria bacterium | reverse complement strand
CACCTTCCGGTCAGTATATGCATTCGCCGTATTTGGAGACATGGCATGGTTGGGTGATCATTATTTGATCATGCGATGAAGCATTGCTTACAGAGTGACTGATGTTGTGCTGCATCGTGCGTGGATATGGTTTACAGGACGTGATGTGACGTGCGAGATGCTTTGTCGGTGACGCTTGCTCAGGAATTGGCTGACTATGCCTCTAACAATTAGGGGAGCCGAAGCTCCCCTAAACAATTTCGCTGGGTTAGTCTTTTTTCATCCAAAGACCGCCTAGCTGTATCACTAGAGCAGAAAGTAAGAATAAGCCCTGGACGATATTCGGCATAATAGATGGTTCTGCGCCTGGATTTGAATTAGCAATGATGAATTGCGCTCCTGAGCTGATGTCTCCCTCCGCCTGCATTGCGGTGAATACACCAGCCACACCGTTAACGTTCCATTCAAACATAGCCATGGTAGTTAGCCAGAACCAGGTGACGGATAAACAGAAAACAGATCCGGCAATTCGAACGATAATGCTGGCAGAAGCATCAGCGTAGACACCGCTGGAAATTCTCAAGCCAACCCAGGTTAAAAATGCCAAACCGATGAGATAGGTAGCATTTGTGTTTGCCGCATACTGTAGGTAGTTCCAAGCATTTATTTCTTCCATTTTGATATCCTTTTATTAGTTTTTTATTGATGGAGCCTATCGACCATACGCTCCCGTTAGTGCGAATAAAAGAAAGAATTCGTTGCAGGTTGTTTACTTTTTGATCATGCGCTGAAGTATTACTCACAATTAGACTGTTGTTGCACTGCGTCGTCAGCGGGTTTGATTAACAGAGCATTGTGTGGCGTGGCAGATTAGCTTTGCCGGTCACCTTTGCTGAGAAATCGGCCGCGAGCGTTCAGTGCATAGAGCTGGTACCCTGTGATAAGTGCGCTTTAAACTTCTTATCTTCATATTTCGGGAATAAATAATGATCATAAAGACGAAAGCAAATTCAAGATTATTTTCAAAAGTTTCTACTGTTCTCTTGTCGCTCACATTTTTAGCTGCTTGTGGCGAAAACTCTGTAAGCAAAGATGCTAATTCGGACATCAATGAAGATCGCGGCGTCCGATTGTATGTTTTTGATTGTGGAAATCTCCGTTTTGAATCGATGGCTATATTTAACCTCAGCGATGACGAAACAGATATACGAGAACTTATCGTACCTTGTTACATAATTGATCACCCTAAAGGAACCGTTCTTTGGGACGGCGGGCTGCCATCGGCAACAGCAGCCATATCGGATTGGCAGCCGGATCCGGACAATGAGGGTATAGACTCAAAGCTGGACAAAACCTTAGCGGATCAATTAAGAGATATGGCCTTGGGTTTTAGCTTGTCTCAATTGAGCTATGTAGGTTTTTCTCATATTCATTTTGATCACGTTGGCGTTGCCAATGAAGTCAAAGGCGCGACTTGGCTCGTCCAACGCGGTGATTACGATCTGGTCATGGCAGATGGCGCGCAGTTAGTGGCCTTTGACCCAACACTGGTGTCGGGGCTTCGCTCTCTTCCTGTGAAGGTGCTGGATAATGATTTTGATATTTTCGGCGACGGAAAAGTCCAGATTATTAATGCACCAGGTCATACGCCCGGTCATCAAGTCCTTTATCTTGAATTAGAAAATTTGGGACCTCTCATTCTGTCAGGAGACCTTTACCACACACAGATCAATCGATCTGAAAAGAGGGTGCCAATAATCAACGTGGATGTGGATCAGACGCTCAAATCTATGGACAAGGTCGAAAAGCTGATTGCGGAAACTGGCGCTGCTCTCTGGATCGAGCACGACCTGGCACTTTTCAAAACGCTTGAAACAGCACCGGCTTACTACGACTGAGGTAAGCTACTTAGAGTCACCGTTAGCGGTGACTCTTGTGTTATCTCAAAACCTTTCCGGACGCGAACCAGTGAGTGCTCGCTCGAGTTGTCAGCGAGCGACCAACCTGTGTAAAAACCTCGGCGTTGGCTCAGAGAGTTGTAAAGGACTAGGGAAAAAACGTGGAGCGATGGATTGTGGACGGTTAAGAGGGGAGAGCGGCCAATCAAAATATTGTGGTGTGAAGAGTTGAAGTTTCAGGAAGAAGATGTGAATGGTAGGGCTGACCAAAGTCAGCCCGAGTTAAAAGGTTCAGGGAAAGAAGGATATTAATTGGGTAGCACGACCTGATCGATTACATGGATCACGCCGTTGTCAGCTTCGATGTCTGCTGCCACGACTGTCGCGTTGTCTACCATCACGCCATTCATCGCGTTGACTGATATGTTGCTGCCTTGCACTGTTGCGACTTCAGCTGTTTTTCCAGCAATGTCGGCGGACATGATTTTTCCTGATACGACGTGGTAGGTGAGGATAGCTGCCAGTTGATCTTTGTTTTCCGGCTTCAATAAATTCTCAACTGTGCCATCTGGTAATGCAGCGAATGCCTCATCCGTAGGTGCGAAGACGGTGAAAGGGCCAGTGCCTTTCAAGACATCAACGAGGCCTGCAGCCTGCACAGCAGCAACGAGGGTTCCAAATTGGCCAGCAGATATCGCAGTATCTACGATGTCTTTTGCCTTGGCGCTTACAGCAGTGAAGGCTAGGGGGAGAACGATAAGTAGAGAAATAGTAAAACGTTTTAGTGTGTTCATAAAAAACTCCGAGTTAAATAAGTTAGTAATTTTTAAAAATATAATATTCAAAGGTCATTGGTGTTGGGTGATTCAAAGGTTGATACGGGGTGTTTTAAAGGGCGGATCACAAAAAAAGAAAACATTTTCGAGATTACTGCTAGTCGGTGTTTGTACCCTCTTTAAAAACCGCAATTGAAAATGGAAACGATAAGCCGCATTTTTCGAAGATTGCAACGTGTCAATTTCCGTGGGTTTTTGGCTAAAGCGACTAGCGCTAACAGTTAATTATGGTCGGTACAGTCGATGTTGTTCTCGCTCCAATATCTAATAACGAATAATCGAGGTGTATATCTCGGATTTCGAAATCGCGCACCTGAGCCACTGTTAGGATGTTGGTCTAGTTTGAAGTCGCATAAGTCCTGCCGTGAGGTTGTTTTGCTAAATATTGGCTTTGACTGCTGGCGCCGTCGTTCTTGCGAGTGAGGCTCATGCATCATCAAGTCACTTTTGCAGTGATAGCGTAAGGCACATTTCGTGATTAACCCTTGTTTTTTGCACTCGTCGACGTTTGCTAGTCGTTAACGTTGGCAACGCAGGCATTATTCCTTGGCTTTACAGCCATCGTCTGACTTACCGTTGGGACTCATCACCGTTGGGACTCATCACCGTTGGGACTCATCACCGTTGGGACTCATCAATGGAGCTAACAATAAAAGGTAAAGCGCGCAGGTTATTAGCAAAACTGTTGGTAAAAAACCTCGCATATACGTTAGGGTAGGCATAATCGAGTTGTGTGAGGCGGATAAAATGGAAACAATCAATCCAAGATCTCTTAACGAGATATCTTTAGAATGGCTTAACGCTCAGGCAGGGCTCAAGACATCAACCCATTCTGATTCTGGGCCGCGAACTGGCGCTGAGACGCTGGCGAGCATATCCGCTTTCAAAGTCGAAACAGTCGGTGAAACGGCTGGCTTTCTGGGTGATATTTGTAGAGTTTTTCTGACCTGGAGCATCGAAGGCGCTGGACCAAGTTCGATTATCGCTAAATTTCCAACGCTAAGAGCTTCCAATCTAGAAACCGGGCAGGGTTTGTTGGCCTACGAGCGTGAGATGAAGTTTTATCAGCACTTCTCCGCCGAATGCTCGCTTAATCCGCCAAAATTCTATGGCGGAGCCGATGTGTCAGGCGAGGGGGACTACCTGTTATTGATGGAAGACCTCGCAGGTGCTCGATTTGTCAGCCAGTTGGATGTCTTGTCGTCTGCAGACACCTTGGCTTGTGTTCGAAGTTTAGCCGCGATGCACGCACAATATTGGCGTGCGCCGAAGCTTGGCGATTCAGCGGGTTTGTATCAGTTCTCTGATTGGGCTGAGATTTACGAACCGGTGATTCGGTCAGGCTGGCCTTTGTTTCAGCAGGATTTTGACGTTTTGATTCCCGATCAAATGCGACCCATGTTTGAACCCGGAAATGCAGCCGCCGGTGCGATATTTAAATACTTCTGCGAACGCCGGCCTAAGACCTTGTTACACGGTGACGCGCGTATCGAAAACTTTTGTTTTGATGCCGACTCAGGTGAGGCGCGTGCCTATGATTGGCAACTGGCTGCAGCGGGACCGGGTATCTACGATTTGATGTATTTTTTTGCCAACTCAGTAGCGCCAGAAACGTTATTTGAGGAAGGCGAGGCACTACTCAAGGCGTATCATGCGAGTTTAGTTGAAGGTGGCGTGAGCGATTATAGCTTTGATGATCTGATGCGTGACGGACAATTGGCAGCAGTCTTATTATTCGGCTTTTGCAGTATGGTGGGTAATTTCTTATCAAATGGCGGCGAGACAGAGTATGCGATTGTCTCGGCAACAACGCCGCGGTATTGGGGGGTTTGCCATTTCTTTAAAGTTGAGGAGATTATCCATTCGCTTGACAGCCGTTTGACGGAATAAATCTGATAGCCAACCGGGATGGCCTGGCTTGTGCTGAATCCCCGGAAGCCCGCGCTGCTTAGTTTATTTCAGGCGTTTAACTTTCAAAACCAGAGGCCAATGGTCCGAGACGCCAGTGGCATCAGGAAGGTGAAATCGGTTTGGCGTGCCGTCTGGTTTAAAATAAGTTGTCACTTGATCGGGCGTATCATTGGCTAGGAAGCTCTTCGTCATGGTCCATTCAGGTCCCGAGCGCCAAAGCACCATGTCGAGAAATGACCAATCATCTTTTGGCGCGTAGTAGCTGGTACCTTTGCATCCCTCACAAAGGTCGTGGGCAATTTGCCAGTAGGGTCTGACCCAGCGTGCCAACACATCTTTTTTCATATCTTCTTCGCTGGTGGTGTTGAAGTCTCCTGCCGCGAAGGCAGCCTGACCCGCAGGAATGTCCGCCAATAGTTCGTTTAGAGTTTGAAAGGCACTTTCCCTCATCACTGTGGGGTGATAGGGAGCAGGAAAGTGAACGGAATAACCGGTTACGCGTTCACCGTTTGGTAATTCAAAGGTAGCGGAAAGTATTGGTCGCGTATCGCCAACTCTATCTCGCACGGATGCTGAAAATACGATTTCGTGATGGGCAGCATCTAACACTTTGAGCTTAGAGAGAAACGCGACATCAATACCGCGCGAGTCCTTGCCTTCTAAAAGGACTGAGGTCTGATATCCCAGACTGGCGAGTTGTTCTGTTCGCAGTCGTTCCAAAATACCGATGTTCTCCACTTCCTGGAGGGCAATAATGTCAGGTCCCTGACCGTCGTTGACTTGTTTGATGGCGTCGCCAATGACTTTTAACTTTGTGGCAACAATTTTTTCGTTCCAATCCCAGTTAAGACATTGCTCGCGCCAGCGCTTCACTTTGACTTTGTTGCACTTGTCGATGTGTGATCGACTTTTCTTTTCGCTGGCGGGCAGATAGGTTTCGTCGTTTTTACCCGGGTCGTGGGTTGCGTCAAATAGATTTTCTACATTGAATGCCATGATAGTGAGCGATTCAGCGTGCGCGGGTAATACCAGCAACAACAAAGCAAATAGTCTGTAATTCATCAGAAAAACTTAAACATGAAACGAAGGTTAAACAATCATACCCACTTTCCAAATCTGAATGAAGACCGTATGCTTCGCTCATATCCAAGTCAGTCAGAGTCGAGCAAAAAGCCATGCGTTACTCGCCCCGCGAGATGTTAGAGAAACTCATTGCGTTTCCCACTGTTTCCTCAGAGTCCAATTTAGATCTGATCGAATTTGTACAGGATTACCTGGCAGGTTATGGCATCGGTTCACACAAGGTGATGAGCGACTGCGGTAAAAAGGCAAACCTTTACGCCACTATTGGCCCTGAAGTGGCGGGAGGGGTAGTGCTCTCTGGTCATACGGACGTTGTGCCGGTCGTTGGCCAGAATTGGCATACAGATCCGTTCCAGTTAACAGAGAAGGATGGACTGTTATACGGTCGCGGTACCTGTGATATGAAAGCGTTTAGTGCGATTGCCCTCGCTTTGGTTCCCGATATGGCAGCGATGGACCGGCCCATTCATTTGGCATTGTCCTACGATGAGGAAATTGGATGTTTAGGTGCGCCTCGGCTAATTGATACTATTAAAGAAAATTTACCGCCGATTCGAGCGGTCGTGGTGGGTGAACCTACCAGTATGCGAGTGGTTATTGGACACAAGAGTATTCTTCATTTCGACACACATGTGACGGGTATTGAAGCTCATTCCAGTCAGCAGCATCGCGGTGTATCTGCGGTCATGATTGCGGGTCGACTGATTAATTGGTTGGGGGAGCGACAGCGCACGAATGCAGAAAACGCTGACCCAGAGAATCCGTTTGAGCCTCCATTTTCGACCTTACATTGTGGCGTTGTGGAGGGCGGGACAGCGCATAACATCACTGCCAGACACTGTCGTTTCGTCACGGACATTCGCACCATACCAAGCGAAGATCCGATGACTTTTTTCAAAGAATATGAATCTTTTGTGCGGGAAGTGGTAGAGCCGGAAATGAGGATCGTGCATCCGGACACTGGGGTTGAACTTGAGTTGCACGCGAATGTGCCAGGTTTTAATGCAACAGAAGATGCCGAAGCTGTGTTGTTGGCGAAACAATTATCGGGTCAAAATGCGACGGAAGTTGCGCCCTATGCGGCCGAGTCTGGTCAGTTCCAGAAGGCGGGCTTTTCGGTGGCAATGTGTGGACCTGGATCAATTGATCAGGCACATCAGCCCGATGAGTATATCTCTATCGAACAACTCGATGCAGGCACTGAGTTTATGCGCCGACTGATTCAGGCTCAGACAAACTGAGATCTAGGCGCTGACTTAGTATCAGCAAGACACTTTGCAGCATTGATGGGGAGGGGAGGGATTCCTGAATACGTCAACAAAAAAGAGACAGCAGAATGCTAGTTAACTTTGCAGGTAAAAGAATCGTAATTACTGGCGCCTACTCAGGTATTGGCGCGGCGCTAGTTGAACTCCTTCGCCAGGCCGGTGCAGACAATATTACGGTATTGGATATCAAGGAGCCGGAAACTCCGATTGACGCGTTTATCGAAACTGATATGGGTAATCCTGTATCCATTGATAACGCAGTGGCCACTATTACCGCCGACGATAAACCGCCGGTGGACATCTTGTTTAACAACGCGGGCGTAGCCGCGACCATGCCGGCGGATGTTGTGATGCGTATCAACATGCTGGGCCTTAAGCGTTTAACGGAAGGTTTGATGCCGAAAATGCAATCTGGGGGTTCAATTGTGAATACGGCTTCGGTCGCTGGTAATCGTTGGGCAGAACATCTCATTGAAATTAATGCGCTGTTGGCAATCAGCAGCTGGGATGAAGGTGTTGCCTGGGTTGCTGATCAGGCTGAGCTAATTGCAGATGGTTATTTCTTCTCGAAAGAATGCGTTCAGGTATACACCATGCAAATGGCAAAGGCGGCGACTGCTCAGGGTCTTCGAATGAACAGCGTTTGTCCATCACCGGTTGATACACCATTGTTGCCGGCGTTCCGTGAAACCATGACGGATGAACGGATTGATTGGGCGATTGAAACCGGAGCAGGTCGCGTCGCCACTGCGGAAGATCAGGCGAAGGCGCTGCTATTTCTAGCGTCGGATCTTGCCAGTTATGTCAACGGCGTGAATTTATTGGTAGACGGAGGCTATGGATCAGCCCTGCAAATGGGCCAGTTCACCGCTCTGGGAAGTTAGTACCCTAACGTACGAATCGTTAGGCCTGATATCAAGAGGGCGTTAAGAGTGAGACAAGCGCCTGTCTCACTCTCACTGATAAGAAGTTATATTGTCTGGGCAGCAAGTCCAGGCACTTCGCAGAAAAACTCTGACTCTACTTTTACGGAGGAGGCCGAGTTTTTGTGAGCGCCAGCGCACCACGAGGGCATAACCATGGAGTAAAGCCCGCTCCCTCCTGACATCAATATCAATAGTTGTTCGGGCCCTTTGAAGGCATCCCTATTGCCCGAATCTTTGCGCGCGAATCCCGGTGCGAGTCTGCTGATTTCTTTTTCTGTCATGCTGGATCGCTGGTAAATGCCCTCAGCAATATCCTGCCGCGTCAGGCCAGCTTGATCCAAGATGGCAGCATGTTCGGGGTTTAAGACGATCGTTGCCGTGCCACCGGTAAGTATGGCGTTATTGGTGCCGGCATTGGCGATGCCAATGGCTAGCATGTTGAGAAGCGCTTTGTAAGACTCAGGGTCGTCGCCATCGCCACTGAAAATCACCGAGTGGGGAGCCTCCGCGCCAATAACGGTAACGACACTGTCATCAGCCTCAAAGCCAAGGTCTATATGCATGGGTGGGAATGGGCTGTTTTCCTCATCTTCAGCTAAGCAGAAGGTGAATTTCCCCGGATGACCGAGCAACGCCATATCGGAGGTCCCAGGCCGGCCACCGCCTATGTTGATCATGGCTAATCTTAACGCACGGCCAATAGAGGCGTTTGCTCTGTGTCCGGGCCCAAGTGCGCCGTAACCAGACGAAATAGGACCACAGGTATGCCTTGCAGGACCATTAACAATAATGAGTGGCGCTGTGCAATGGGTCGTCGCCTGCATTTCCGTTAAGTCAAAGATCGGATCAATGACCGCTTTTACTGCTGCCAGCACCACTGGCATGTAGTCTGGGAGGCAACCTGACATCACGGCCGCGACTGCAACTTTTTCAATGGTAGCAATCCCATGTCCCGGGCCCATCGTGCCCAAAACCATATCAGCGTCAAAGCCCGATGCTAGAACCATGCGAGTGACGCGCGCGGGTGTCGGGATGATCACCGGCAAACCATCGGTGAGCCCTCTCCGATGCAAGTCCTCTAGCGCTTCCGCCTCGTCAGAGGCGTTCAGTAGTTCAGTCATTATTTGCCTCTAGCGCTTTGATCACTGCGGGGGCAATTTCAGCGGCCACTTGCTTAATGTTTTGGGTGCTCGTGCCAGCAATGGGATGCGGCAGTTGAACTCTAGGAATCTCTGGCATACCCAGTGATTCAGCAACGAAGTCACCTTGAGGCCAGAACTCCTCAGTGACTAGCGATACCGCGGGGATGCCGAGTTTTGCTATATTAATACCGTCACGCACGGTGCCAGTAGTACAGGAGCCTCAATGCCCGTAGGCGGCAACGACCGCATGGCACTCCTGAGTAATAGTGCTAAGGAGCTCTTCGCTCGCCGGCATGGAGGCGTTCCCTTTATTGTAAGAATATACCTCGATGCCAGGTTCGAGTTTTTGCATGGCTTCTTCTAGCGCCTGCAAAAATTTTTCAGAGTCTGGAAAACCGTTCGCTAGGAATCCGACATTGATAGCGTTGGCACCTTGAATGACGGCGGATAGCGCGTAGGGTGTCATTTCGATACCGACAGACGCTTCCGGGTTATGGTATTCGATCATTTTCATATCTCGACGTTGGAGTAATTAGCTGTAACGCAAAGAGTATAGCGCTATTTTTAAATTGATCCCAAGTCCGTTCAAGTGAACTATCAGCGTGCGTTAGTCATACTCTGAAGTGTGGATCACAAAGAGACTGAAGCGCCACATTACCGTGATTAGATTTGGCTTACAGAGGAAGTGCGCATCGAACATGGAAAGTACGACACGCGCCTGATGATAAACTTGTACGAGATAATTATCTGTTTTAACGCTACCCTGCGACTTTCTTAAACATTCCGCCCACCATCTCAAGAACGCGTTGGCGAGACATGAATTTTGTGAGCATGTGTAAAAGACGGTTTTTACCGCCGCAGAGAATGTATTGTTTGTTTTTCTCGAAAGCCTCTAAACATTCAAGAGCGACTTCGTGAGAGGTTTGCATGCCTGTGCCAGCTGCGGAGCCTTCTTTATATCTCTCGCTAAGTTTTTCTGATTTTTCTGTCGCCACCCTAGCAAATTCTGATTCCGTGCCACCAGGCAAGAGCGCCATGACTTTTATTCCTTGGTCTCGATACTCGTAGCGAATAGCCTCTGAAAACATTAAAACGTATGCTTTTGATGATGAATAGACGCTCGCGTATGGAATGGGTGACAGAGACGCCATCGATCCAACGTTAATAATGCCGCCACCGCCTTGAGTTACCATGTCCGGAATGTAGAGATGACAGAGATCGGTGAGGGTAGTGATATTAAGTTGCAACATTTTTGTATAGTCGTCTCTGTCATGGCTCGTAAGGTCTCCCCAACGCCCATAGCCTGCATTATTGATAAGAATGTCGATGCTGAGTCCTGCAGATTTGATTTGATCGTATAGTTTCATCCCCGAATTAGGTAGGGACAAATCTTCAACAAAAATGTGCGCATTGCCTCCCGCGTCCTTGATTTTTTGAGCAAGCGTTTCCAGTTTGTCTCTGCTTCGCGCAGTAATGATTACTTCTGATCCTCTTTTTGCTAACTCTTCGGCTAATGCATACCCGATGCCTGTTGAGGCTCCAGTGACTAAGACTTTTTTCCCTTCATAGATAGAAATGACTCTTCTCCCCTAAGCTGTTGAGTTAACGGTAAATCGCGTGATGATGGTGAATATTAGTGGTCACAAAATATAAGTAACCGATGGTCGCTAATATAAGTGGTTGCTGGTCTCTTGTAAACCCGCGCGTTAAACTTTCACAATGAAGACAACGGAAAAGGCATTACAGGCAGTTGGAGCGAGCAGCAAGTGGCGGCGCGCTCGACGACCAGAACAAAAACAAGTTCGCAAAGAAGCGATTCTTTCGGCAGCTCGCGACCTTGTCGACACTGAGGGTGTTGAGCGGACCACACTCTCGGCGATCGCCAGAAGAGCCAATCTCTCTAAGGCGAATTGCTATCGCTACTTTGAAAATCGCGAAGCCATTCTGCTTCAAGTTGTTCTGGAAGAAACTAGTGAATGGACGGGTGCCATTGTTGATGGCTTGGCTCGGCTTACTGGTAACGGAAATGTTGAAGTCGTTAGCGAACTATTGGTGCGGGAAACGCTGGAACGACCAAGGCTATGCGAGCTTGTAAGTTCGATGTGGACCGTGTTGGAGCAAAATGTCAGTGAAAAAGTACTCGCTGATTTTAAACTTGAGTTCCGAAAAACGGCATCGCAGTGGACTACCATTTTGACTGAGGTGCTCCCAAGCCTGTCTGAAGATCAGGCAAAGCAGTTTTCGCGCTTCTTCTTGTTATTCATTGCAAGTGCATGGCCAGCCAGTAAACTATCGCCGGTAATGGAGAAGTTAATGATGCGAGAAGAATTTGCCGGTATGAAGATGGACTTAGAAACAACGTTGTACACGCATTCATTAACCTTGCTAAAAGGACTGCTGACTTCGTGACTTTCCTGTTTTCTATCCAGCGAATAATAGCTTTTTTAGTCAAAAGGACCTACGTGAAACGGTTCCTTATTGCATGCTAATGATCGCTAATCCCGGAAACCCCTCTAAATTGTGAATGACCATCGGCAAAAAATAGTCTTGCTAGAGAAAACACGCATGGCAAATTTACTGACCGCCACTTTTACTGGGTATTGCTAATGCGGACGATTGCTCAATGCTTTCAGTTCACAAGACGGTCCGTCGTAACATATAGTTTGCACATCTTATCTATCAATAAAACTTACGGAGGTCGCAATGAGCGATTTAAAGCTGGGCTTGGCCCAAGGATACTGGGGCGCGGGTCCGAATCCTAACTTTGTAGAAATGGCACAAGAGGCAGAAAAACTGGGTTATGACTCAGTCTGGTCTGCAGAAGCTTGGGGCAACGATGCTTTTACGCCTCTGTGCTGGATTGGCGCGCAAACTGAAACTATCAAACTGGGAACCGCGGTGGTGCAGCTTTCCGCCCGTACACCCACTTCCTGCGCGATGCATGCGCTGAGCCTAGACCTATTGTCCAAAGGGCGCTTTTCTCTGGGGCTTGGTGTGTCAGGGCCGCAGGTAGTCGAGGGTTGGTACGGTAGGCCGTTCCCCAAACCGCTAGCTCGCACCCGGGAGTACATCGACATTATTCGTCAGGTATTTGCGCGTGAAACGCCGGTTTCCAATGATGGTCCACACTACCCGTTGCCCTACCCGGGCGATGACGGCATGGGGCTCGGCAAGCCGCTTAAGCCCATTGTGCATCCTCTGCGCAATCGCATCCCAATCTATATGGGCGCCGAGGGTCCGAAAAATGTTGCGTTGGCAGCAGAGATCGCCGACGGCTGGTTGCCTTTGTATTACGATCCCCATGACGAATCTACTTATGCGGATTCGCTAAAGGACATGCGTCCGGATTTTGATATCGCGCAAATGGTGACCGTTAACATCACCGACGATATCGATGCAGCATTGCTTGGGGTTAAGTATTTTCTCAGCTTCTATGTCGGCGGGATGGGTGCAAAAGATGCCAACTTCCACAATGACTTGTTTTGCCGTATGGGATACGCAGCTGAAGCCGAAAAGATCCAGCAACTGTTTTTCGAAGGTAAACGCGATGAGGCCGCTCGCGTGATACCCGACGAGCTAGCAGACAACTTGTCACTGGTAGGGTCTAAAGCGCGTATAAAAGATCGCTTGCAAGCTTGGGAAGAATCCAAGGTCACCACGTTGTTAGTCGCGACGCAGGATAAGGAAAATCTGGCAGAGATGGCAGAGTTGATTCTTTAGAGGTCGCTACTTGTGACTTACTAGGCGCTTAATAGGCACTACGTCGTTTCTTTTCGCCTTGGCTGCCCAAGCGGCCAAGGCGATAATTGCAGACAGTGGGTCGAATTATAGGGAGAGATTTACACCCTATTCATCGCGAATATAGTCGGGAGTGGCTGCGGTGCGAATTCGCAGTCAGGTTCTAAAGGCCTCCGCGCCGTTTAAAATAAAATTCACGGTGTCCTCTACCATTTTTTTCCGGCTACCACCGTATCTGGCGTAGTGCCTAGCCGCTTCAATTGAAGCGCCGGATGCCAGGACCACAAGATGGGTAGCCTGAGAAGGTGTCAGGTGGTACATCTCTTCCACAGTATTCACCAAAAATAGCCCAGTGCCGCGTTGATTGGATTTCTGCTTTGCTTTGGTCACTTCGCGCAGTTCGGGCTGCGAGCCCAAAATATGGGTAATTTCACCCAGAGATAACTCTGTGAAATTGAGGTTTACGAACAGCCTCACAATATCCTCAAAATTCTCGGCCTTGGTTAGCTGCTCTCGAACGTTACGGTTGTACCGCTCATACTCTCTGGTCCAGAGCTCCTGCAATAACTCCAGTCGGGTATCAAAGTATTTGTATACCAATGGATTGCTCACGCCCGCCTCTGTCGCGAGCGCTTCCATAGTGAAACCAGAAAAGCCCTGATCCTGAATCAGGTCTCTGGCACTGTCCAGAAGCTGGTTTCGACGGCCTTCCGGCGACAGGCGAATGCGTTTCTTGCTATTCATCAACGCGTTTCCTTATTCATTACGACCTCTCGATACACAAAAGCAAAATATCTGAAAACCAAGTGTACAGGTTACTACCGATACCATCGAACTTGCTACTGATTTGCAATCGGAGGGGTCAGACTCGAATTCAGGGTGGTCCCTCCCAAGGCCTATTTATCAGCTCAGGTACTTAGTGGATATTGGCTGCTGTGATAACGCTGTCTGGCCGCAGCAATCATTGTAGGCGGCGACGCCACAGCGTGCGTTGGCAACGAGATCGCTAGTTGCACTCGCCTGCACTGAAACTGGCATGACGCTCCGGAAAGGCAGTCTTCAAGAATTCATCGAAGGTGCGCTGTGATACCAGTGCATTTTGCAACTTCTCATCGTTCACTGTCTTGTCCGCACGCGTATAGTGGAATATCGCGACATGAGTCTCACTGTCTTTCCAGGCTTCGTGCATATTGACGATGTTGGTGCGGCTGTCGTCGATAAAAAAGATAGCGCTGTATTCACGATTCGTGCGTTTCAGTAAATCCGTTAGTACTTTGCCCTTGTTCAAACCTGTTGACATAACAATGCCGTTTTGAAAGGTGACGGGGCGTTTGCTCCTGCCGTCATCGAAACGATAGGCAAAGGCTGTGTCTTCAGCTAGTAGGTGATCTCTTGCCATATCGAAGCCTGCGCGTTGCAATTCTCGTTCAGTTCCGGCGCGGTAATCAGGAGAGCGAGAGGTCAAAGCAATAACGTCATATCGTTCCTGTAGACGAGCGATGAATTCTGCCGCTTTGGGCTCGGTGGCGTGATATTGACCTAGCTCATACAGGGTTCCGAGTTTGGCAAAGATGCAACTTATCTTGTTGCGCTCTTTAATCACCACCTTGCTGCCATCTTCATGAGAGACTTCGCGGCCAAGTTGCCAGTTGTACCATGTGTCCCCACCAAAGAAGCGACGAGATGAGAGCAGCGTGTCATCAATATCAAACACCACGAGCACATTCCCTGGGTCTGATTGAACATGTTGTTCGATAGCCCTCTTGACTTCGCTGAGTTCTTTGACGTCCTCATATAAGATGGCACCAGCTTGGGTGTCGAGAGTGAAAATCAGGCTGGTAATAAGGCTAGCAATTATTTTTTTCATCTGGCGATTCTAACACTTTGAATATCGGCTGGATTTTGACAAAAAAACGCATCAAATGCATGTGACCCACTGGTTTTCTGATTACTCACTCGTTGTAAAAGCAAATTCAGCGGATGCGAGGTTTGCCGCCAGCAAATCCAAGGAGGCAAAACGCTAGTAGGCCCAGGGTTGGGTGCTCGAGAATCGACGCGACCTAAAAACAGCTTCTTAAAAACCTAGTCTTTTAATGCATCAAGTAAAGCAATGTGTTCTGGCCCAATGCCGCAGCAACCACCAATAATCGTCGCACCAAGCGCCTGCCATTGCTTGGCAAACGCTAGGTAATCTTGAGGTGTTAAATCGTCTCTTGTGGTTGAGTAACCATCGTT
>CAJXBG010000092.1 GCA_913050215.1 uncultured Gammaproteobacteria bacterium | reverse complement strand
GCCACACTGGCTGCGGGTGTTTTCGTGCACTTGCTGGTTTGCTGGACGATGCTTTCTCTTGGCTTTATGTCGATTGAGCCTCTTAAGTTTCTCGGTCTCTCATCGCTGGCTGTCGCCGGATTTATCTTTTTCTTGCTGACGGTGATGATGGAGTGGAATCTTGCGTTAGAAGATCCCGACATGTCGCTCGTACAAATGCTATGGACAGTAAGCATGGTCATTGTCACATCTTACTTTGTTGAAGAGCTTACGGCTGTGGTTGTATTTTCCGGGCTTGCAATGACCTTTATCGGCGCGACCCGACTCTCTCATCGAGAACTTGGATATTTTTGCGTCTACAGCATTGCTCTCTACGGCATCTCGGTATCTTTCAAATCAGGGGTTGATTCAATGACCTGGCTGACTGAGATAGCGATTCTTGTCGCGGTTGGGGTTGTGCTGTTGGTGGGACCAATACTGTGTCGGTTTGAAATGGGTAGGGTAGAAACGGTACTCGTTAACAAAAATGCTGAATTGACGACAGCACTCCGTCAAATCAAACAACTAGCTGTGAAAGACGAGTTAACCAGTGCGTTTAATCGGCGTTATCTCAGTGATTTTATGGTGCAGCAAAAAGCCATGGCGGACCGACATTCCTACTTCTTTAGTCTTTGTTATGTTGACTTGGACTTTTTTAAGCGAGTAAACGACAGATTTGGTCACAGCACCGGCGATGCAGTACTGCGGCAATTTGCTGATATCGCGGTTCAGGTGCTGCGCGAGATAGATTGTGTCGCCCGTGTCGGTGGTGAAGAGTTTATCTTGGTGCTCAGTGGTACCTCTGAGCAAGATGCCCAAGCGGCGGCCGAAAGAATCTGTTTCAAACTAGCGAATCTTCAGGTAAGTCAGTCAGACCCCAATTATCGTATCACAGCATCTATCGGCATCACGGCATACAGGCGACACGAAGCAGCTTTGGAGACAATGGGTCGAGCAGACAGGGCATTATATGAGGCAAAAAATAATGGTCGAAACCGTATTGTCATCGCTGATCATGACGCCGAACCGGATCTTCTGCGGGCACGAGGCTGACGGGTAACAAACAGCGTCCGCCAAGCCCAAGCCCAAGCCCAAGCCCAAGCCCAAGCCCAAGGTTCCCAACCACCATCAGTAGTAGAGTGACGATGGACAAACGACAAAACACCAGATTTGCGATTGAGTTGAATGCGTTGGTTCACCCTCAGAATGAGCCTTCATGGTTATGCACTATTAGGGACTTTTGTCGCGGTGGCATGCTTTTGCTGGAACAGGAAACCGGGCCGGTGCGTTCCACCATGCCCGGGATTCATCCCGGTGAAACTGTCGGTATCCACTACTATATTCCCACTAAAAATAAAGATCTGCATTTTCGACTCGAAGGGCAAATTGTTCGTGTTATGCGCACGGGGCTTGGTATCAAGTTTAAAGAAGAGATGGCTGACCATGCGATTACAGCGTTAATGAACCATGCCAACAGCCGGACGTCGAGTGCTTTGGAACCCAAGTCTGCAGTGGCTGAGCGCCGGGTTGCCCAAGACAACACCTTAAGTCCTGCCTCGCGTATATCCGAGGCCAATTCAGAGGTTCGTCGTCTTAACCTAGCCGACGAAGACTTGAGCAGCGGAAAGATCTCTCAGGCTGACACGAGAAAAATTATTGCAGCGATCAGAGAGGAAGTGACGAAATTGCTGTTGGAAATCAACGCCGCATTCTTTTCTTACATGGACGATGAGTTGCTCAAGCTTGCTCGTGACGCAAAAAGTAATGCGGAGCAAAGTGAATACTTTGCCGCCATGTCTAATCTAGAGAAGGCAAAAGAACAGGTGAAGCAGTCGTTTATTCAGGAGGTTGTTGATCAAATCGATCATCCTCGGGATCTTCGAGCGCTACTTGAAGCGCGCCGCAAAGCGGAAGCGGAACGAAAGAAACAGCAGTCTGAAAAAGTTCGCCTTTCACTCGTAAATACCGATGAATTTGAAGATTGGCTAGCGGTCGCGAATCTAGTTTCGCGCAGTGAACGCGCTTATGACAAGTATCTGCAAGGAATTCAGGCGCGATTGGGTATGCTGGTTGATTCCTGGGGTCACAACGAAGCAAATCCGTTGGGAACGGCTGTATTTTGCCACGCTTTTGATCATGCGATCCGAATGGTGGAGCTGACCAAAGAAATCAGGCAAAAGGTCTATGCGGGCTTCGAAGCCAAAGCCTTGCCGAGCTTTCGAAATTTTTATATTGCTGTCACTAAGTTGCTCGAGGACAGTCAAGTGTTTCCTGATTTAGATGAAGATTTCATTAATCTTTCTTCGACAGTTTCCTCGCGTCGCATAGTCAATGATGATCCAAAGGCTTCTACGAAAGCGCATAGAAAGGCAGCGAAACAAGAGGTGGTTGAGGAAAACATTAAAGCGTCAGAACAATATGTTGCAGATGATCACAAAATTTTGCTCGAAGAGCGAAGTGATCGAAGAGCGGGTCGCCCTGCATCTGGCAGACGCGCAGCCGGTGATGCGACTTCAATAGGCGATATTTTTAGTGCGGTTCGTTCTCTCATCGGTGACGAGCCAGATGATGATCAAGATTTTATCGAGGTTGATGAGGTTCAGAGTTTGTTGCGCTCGCTTCAGGTACGGCAAGCACCCGGTCAAAGAGTCAATGTTCGTCAACAGTTAGTCGAAGCCGTATCGCGTGTCGGGGACGAAAGGCGTATTTCACCCAAAGCCCTCGAAAGCATGGCGATTGTTGAAAACCTGGTAGATACGATTGAAGACGATTCCATGTTGTCGAGCAGTGCCAAAAGCTGGATTCGGCAGATTGAATTGACCCTAGACAAAGTCGCAACCGACACAGGCAATATTCTGGATGAAAAGAATCCGCATCCCGCGTTGGCGGTGATTAATCAGTTGGCGAAGCTGGGTGGAGCAGAATCAGGCAGTATTCAGCGTGATGTTGAACATATACTGGAAGATATTAATATCAAGTACGATGAGAATCCTGAAATATTCAATGTCGCATCGAGTAAACTACAACCTCTTCTTGATCGTCAGTCTCGTGCTTTCAACGGTAATGTTCAGCGCACGGTAAAAGCGAGCGAAGGTAAACAGACATTAGTCAATGCGCAACGTGCTGTGATTGAGGAACTGGACGGTCGTTTTTCGGGACGGGAAGTGCCTGATGTGATGATGAAGCTGCTAATGCCCGGTTGGCGGAATCTGATGGTTAACACGCACCTTCGTCAAGGGCCCGGCAGTTCAGACTGGAAACGTCATATTCAGGCACTAGACCAAGTTTTTTATCACCTCGAAGGAACGGCAAACCCAACGGATTCGGAACAATATATCGCGCCAGAAAATCTCTTGGAAGAAATTGAGCAGGGCTTGGATTCTATTTCTTTCGAACCGGTAAGGCGGATACCGTTGCTCAACACATTGCGTCAACTGATCGTTGCCGGTGGACATCGCGAAAACGTCAAAATGGTTGAAATGCCGAAGGAGACCATCGCAGAAGCGGTTGGTTTCGGTAATGTTTTCGAGCAGGCAGTGAAACGCGAGCAGATCTTGTCGGAAAAATCTGGAGACAATGATTGGCAGGTGCAGCTAGGACGTGCGACTCGGTTGCATGTAGGAGAGTGGGTCGAATTCAGCGAGTTACCTGAGCATAACCAGATTTCCATTGTTGCTTGGGCAAATGAGGGGCACGGCGCTTACGTATTTGTTAACCGACGAGGTGTGAAGACAAGCGAACTCATGGTGGAAGAATTAGCCTCCATGTTGTTCGAACATCGTGTAAAGATCCTAGATGAGTCAGAAATCCCTTTGACTGACCGGGCCTCGCACCGAATGTTGCAAAACATGCACAATCAATTGACCTATCAGGCGGCCCATGATGAGTTAACCGGACTCATCAACCGGAAAGAGTTTGAGCGAGTGCTCTCACGGGCGCTTATATCAGCGAAGAAAAGTAATATCGGCCATATAGTTGCCTGTCTTGATTTGGACCAGTTCAAGGTCATAAATAATGCGGCTGGGTATACAGCAGGTGATAGGTTGATCAAGGAACTCGGCAGCTTGCTTAGCGTTCGCCTTGAGGGCAGTCAATTTGTCCTGTCGCGACTCGGTGGCGATGAATTTGGTGTGTTGATTGAAGATTGTAAAAAAGAATCTGGGCTCATCGTAATTAGAGAGCTATGTGATGCGATTAAAAGATTTCAATTCAAGTGGGAAAATGATTCGTTCAAGTTAACCGCGAGTTGTGGTGTCGTTTATCTCAATATTGATACTGAAAGTGTGTCCTCTATTCTGCAGAGCGCTGATTCCGCATGTTACGCAGCTAAGGATGCTGGAAGAGACCGGCTACATGTTTATGAAGCTGGCGATTCGGAGATGGAACACCGCATGGACGTCATGGATTTCGTCTCCCAGATTGACCACGCCCTTGAAAATGACAGATTTATGCTTAACTGTCAGAAGATAGCGCCAATTGACGAAGATAGTGGAGATCATGCGCACTACGAGGTGTTGTTGGCCGTACTCGATGAAAACAACGAACCCATGCCACCACAGGACTTTATCGTCGCGGCAGAAACCTATAATCGAATGGGCGCTATTGATCGGTGGGTCATCAAGCATGCGTTCCAGTTTATTGCCGCGAACATTCTAAAGTTTGATGGATTAGGCGCATTCTCGATTAACATTTCAGGCAACTCATTGACAGAAGATGATTTCATGGAGTTTGTACTGGAACAGTTTAACGAGACTCGGTTACCTGCTTCGATGATCTGTTTTGAGATTACCGAAACCTCAGCAATTGGCAGTCTCGATAGAGCCATTGAGTTTATGGAAAAGCTGAAGGTCATTGGTGTGCAGTTTTCACTTGATGACTTTGGTACGGGTTTGTCGTCTTACTCGTATTTGCGCAACTTGCCAGTTGATTACCTCAAGATCGATGGTGTTTTCGTGAAAGACATCATGACCAATCCAAGTGACTACGCGGTTGTGAAATCAATTAATGAGATCGGGCACTTTATGGGTAAGAAAACGATTGCTGAGTACGTCGAAGATGATCAGGTGCTGGAAATGCTGAGAGATATCGGCATCGATTTTGCGCAGGGTTACGGTATAGAAAAGAAAGTGCCGTTAACTGATCTCCTGACGATGTAAAAGAGGCTGCACCATGCAGCCCCTCTTTACGTCGCGATCAAGCAGTCTCAGATTTGCTCAATCAGCTCACAAACAATGTCCACCATCTGGTCTGCCTCTTCATCGGATAAAATAAGCGGTGGTAGCATTCTGATCACACTATCACTGGTTACATTGATCAGAAGACCTTTGTCTTTTGCTTTCCTCGAGAGCTCAGGGCAGGGTGCGTCTAACTCGACGCCGAGCATGAGTCCGGTGCCGCGAATGTCTTTGACGCAGTTTAATCCTGCCAGCTTATTTCGAAACCTGTCTTTAATTCGTTCACCCAAGGCTGCGGCCCGGTCAGGCAGGTTTCGCGATAGGATTTCATTTACAACAGTCACAGCAACGGAGCAGGCAAATGGATTGCCGCCAAAAGTTGATCCGTGATTGCCGGGAACAAAAACCTCAGCAGCTTTACCCTTAGCCAGACAAACGCCGATGGGGATACCGTTAGCTAATCCCTTAGCCGTGGTGAGCAGGTCAGGTACGATGCCGGCCTGCTGGTAATTGAAGTAGGTACCTGTTCGGCCGTTGCCTGTTTGTACTTCGTCGAGGATCAAAAACCAGTTATTTTCGTCACAAATCCTGCGAAGCGTTTGCAGATAACCAGCATCAGGGATCTGAATCCCGCCTTCGCCTTGAATGGGCTCTACCATGACGGCGACGATACTGCTGTTATTCCGAGCGATGTTTTCGATGGCTTCAACGTCATTAAAAGGTGCCCGAACAAAACCGTTTAACAATGGTTCAAAACCAGCTTGCACCTTGCGACTGCCAGAAGCTGTTAGGGTTGCCATGGTTCGGCCGTGAAATGATGCGTCAGCGACGATAATAGTCGGCTGGTTGATGCCGTTTTGTTTGCCATGGAGACGACTTATTTTTATTGCGCACTCGTTAGCTTCAGCTCCACTGTTACCGAAGAACATATTGTCCATGCCGGTAATTGATATGAGTAGATCAGCAAGTTCTTCCTGTGCAGGTATCCGATAAATGTTTGACGTGTGCATCAGCTGAGAAGCCTGCTGGCTGATCGCTTCGGTGACGACTGGATCTGCGTGTCCAAGCGCTGTTACGCCAAGGCCCGCGAGTCCATCAAGGTAGCGATTGCCTGCCTCGTCAATTAACCATGCACCTTCGCCTTTGGTGAAGGCAACATCCATTCTACCGTAGGTTTTCATCAGAGATTCGGTCATTTCTATTTCCCGCTGGAAAAAGCAGCCGATAATAAACTAGTGAACGCTTTCAGGAAACACTGGAATACTTCAAAATAGCGGTAATATTGTAATTTTGGACATAATTTATGTCACCGATTGAACTTTCGATCCTGGTGAGCCGGGTTGAGTCTGTTTGCGGCGAGATGGGTGCGGTGCTGAAAAGAGCGGCGTTTTCGCCCAATATCAAAGACCGGCTGGATTTTTCCTGCGCACTCTTCGATGCAAATGGCGGACTATATGCGCAGGCTGCGCACATTCCGGTGCATTTAGGCAGCATGGCATATGCGATGGCGGATATTGTGTCTGGCCCTGACTGGCGTGAGGGTGATGTGCTTGTCATAAATGACCCGTTTCTCGGAGGTACACATTTGCCCGATGTCACCATGGTTGCGCCTCTATTCTGTGACGGTGTGCTGTTGAGCTTCGTCGCAAACAGGGCCCACCACGCCAATATAGGTTCGGATACACCGGGATCGATGCCAGTTTCCAGTTCAATAGAAGAGGAAGGGGTCGTTATTCCGCCGACTTTCATCTATCGGGAAGGTAAAGCCGTGGATGATCTCGAGCCAGGTTTGGCAGCTTTGATGGAAGGCGCATCAAGTGGAGATTTTTCTGCTCAGTTGAGTGCCGTTCGAGTTGGGCTAGTGCGCCTTGAAAGTCTCGTTCAAAGGTTCACCAATCGCGGGAAGGCTGAGGAAACTAACGCAAATCCGCTTGATTTTACGACCGCGATCGAAGAGATAAATAGATACGGTAAACGTATGTCACAGGCCATGGTGAATAAGATTCCTAATGGCAGCTATGAATTTTCAGATGTCATGGATGACGACGGCTTCGGTAATGTAGATGTACCCATAAATGTGAAGCTGCACGTCAGTGATGATCGGGTGGATGTTGATTTCACCGGTACGTCGCCTCAGGTAAAAGGAAACATAAACTGCCCCATATCAGTCGCTGCAGCGGCAGTCTTCTATGTCTTCCGATGTTTGTTACCGGCTGAGGTGCCAAGTTGTGCCGGGACTTTTGACCCTATCCGAATTTTAGCGCGGAAGGGATCTTTGGTGAATGCGAACAGACCTGCTGCCACTGCGGCAGGTAATGTTGAAACGTCAATGCGCATTGTTGATGTCGTGCTCGGTGCCTTGGCAAAAGCGCTGCCTGATCAGATCCCTGCAGCCTGTCAGGGGACCATGAACAATTTAGCGATGGGCAATCATCAGTCGACCGTGCCATGGGACTACTACGAGACGATTGGCGGTGGATTAGGTGCCTCGGCTGGCAGGCCCGGCCTATCTGCGGTTCAGGCGCACATGACCAATACGTTAAATACGCCAATCGAAAGTGTAGAAAGTCATTATCCACTTCGGGTGAAGACCTACGCGATTCGAGAAAATTCAGGTGGTGACGGTTTGCACAGGGGAGGGGATGGGTTGGTGCGAGAGCTGGAGTTTCTGGCAGATGCCGATGTGACATTGCTAACCGAAAGAAGAACGCATCACCCCTGGGGGTTGTTCAACGGTGGTCAGGGTGCCTTGGGCATTAATACACTGGATGGGAAAGTACTCGGCGGCAAAGCCCAGATTAGCGTAAAACGCGGACAACGGCTCAGGATAGAGACACCGGGTGGTGGTGCAGTAGGGGCAAAAAAATCTCTAAATCCTGCGTGAATGCCGGTACAATAGTGCCGAACCAGAAATGGCACCCTAAGACTAATTGTGGGCGATCGCCCCGAGACAATACCCATGGATATTATTGAAACAATCAAAGATCAGGTCACCAGCAACCCTATATTGCTCTATATGAAAGGATCACCCGACGCACCCCAGTGCGGTTTTTCTGCTCAGGTTGTGCAGGTGATGATGGCCTGTGGCGAACGCTTCGCTTACATAGACATACTGTCAAACCCTGAGATTCGCGCTAATTTGCCCCAGTTTTCTGACTGGCCAACCTTTCCCCAATTGTTTGTGGAAGGTGAACTGATTGGTGGCTGTGACATTATCGTGGAAATGCACGAGTCTGGAGAGTTGTTGCCAATTATCAAAGCGGCTTCCCCTGAGGAAGACGACGCGCAGTAAATTCTTCAAATACCGCGTTTTACCCCGAAATTTTCTAATGTTAAAAGCGGGAACCGGCTTACGTCGATTCCTGCTTTTTCGTCTTCGCAGCATTCGCTCAATGCTTGACTTGAGAGAGGTCTGTGCCCTGAATAGTGCGTCTCAATTTAACTAACATGTGCCTCCCATCTGGGCAGTTGATGGCGAGTGCCCGTTTACGTGAATATAAATGAGAATGATTGGCATTAAGATGAGCATTTAAGGTATTATTCGTGCAAATAGGGGTTCGGTCCAAACTGACCCAGACAAATTTGATTAGTGCAGGGCAATATCGTGTTTTTTGTAGGAAATAGTGTTCATCGGGCATTGAAATGTTGGTTGTTAAGTGTGCTTTTGTGCTCGACATCCTCGGTTTTGGCGGCAACGCCTGATATCGAGGAAATTTGGCGCATGGTGCAGATGCAGTCGCAAAAGATAGAGCAGCTCGAAAATCAACTGACAGAAAGCCAGAATCGTTTAGCCGAGGCTCAGCAGCGACTGAATACGGCCACCGATGCACATGCAATCTCGATTGAGAATCAATCCGTTATCGCTGCCACAAGACAGGAGCTCGAGGCGACTATCGAGTCCGTCGAGTTGGCCATGCAGGAAGATAACACGGCTAACCGCAATACGACGCTGGGCGGTTACGGTGAGCTACATTACAACAATTTGGACAAGGGCTCGGCGATTGATTTTCATCGATACGTACTCTTTTTGAATCATCAATTTGCTGACAATCTGAATTTTTATTCCGAATTAGAGGTGGAACACAGCATCGCCGGTGAAGGAAAGGTTGGCGAGGTAGAGCTTGAACAGGCTTTTGTTCAGTGGGATTACAGTCAGAGTCACAATTTTAAGTTTGGCTTGTTCCTAATTCCCTTGGGTATTCTGAACGAGACACACGAACCTGATACGTTCTACGGTGTCGAGCGTAATACCGTAGAGAAGAACATCATCCCTGCGACCTGGTGGGAAGGCGGGTTTGGCTTTAACGGTGAATTAGCCCCTGGTTGGGGATATGACCTTGCATTTCACTCCGGACTGAATTTAGACGCCGACAACACAAGCGCGAGCAAACGTAGCAGTATCCGATCCGCGAGGCAAAAAGTGGGTAAAGCGAATGCCGAAAACTTTGCAGCAACAGCCCGCGTAAGTTTTAGCGGGTACCCCGGTTTACGAGTAAGCGCAGCTTTTCAACGGCAATCTGATCTTACCCAAGATGATGATGACGATGTCGGAGTGTCTGGTATTGGTGCCAATCTCTACGAGTTTGATGTCCAGTTCCAGCGGAATATGTTTGCCTTCAGGGCTTTGTATGCGAAATGGGACATTGACTCAGGGATCAATCAGTTGAACGAGGGTGCTGACGAGCAAGTG
Source organism: uncultured Gammaproteobacteria bacterium (assembly GCA_913050215.1). Taxonomy (GTDB): domain Bacteria; phylum Pseudomonadota; class Gammaproteobacteria; order Pseudomonadales; family Azotimanducaceae; genus UBA4582. The sequence goes on along the minus strand of CAJXBG010000092.1, from coordinate 5,217 downwards.
GGTTGGTATTTAGAACCTTCAGTCAAGCTTAATCCCAAGCTTGGTTTCTTCGCGCGTTACGGAAGCTACGATTTGCTTGCCAGTAATTCAGCGTCAGCCTCTGAAAAGAAGCAATTTGATATTGGCCTGAATTATTGGATCCACCCCAGGGTGGTCGTGAAAATGGATTATCAGCAACAGGATAATGAGAACGGTACTGATAATGATGGATTTAACATTGGTATGGGTTACAGTTTCTAGGGTCGACCGTTTATGAAGCATCTATTTTTCTGTTTTATACTCTTGAGTAGCCAGCTTTGTGTGGGCGCAGAGTACATATCAGAACAGGATTTTATTAGCCAAAGCTTCACTAATTCACCCACGATGAAGTCGATATGGTTGAAGGGTGACCGCCAGGAAGTAGCAAAAGAAATGCTGGGACATCGTTACCCGGCACTTCGTCTGAGGTACTGGATGGATGGCACTAAAAGTGCTTGGATAATGAACGAAATAGGTAAAGAAAAGCCGATTACCATTGGCGTCACCATCGAAGGCGATAAAATCGAGCGGGTATCAATTCTTGCTTATAGAGAATCCAGGGGTGGGGAGATAAGGCATCCATTTTTCACTGAACAATTCGTTGGTGCTGGTTTGAAGCCGAATGCCGATCTCGCAAATCCAGTTGATGGTATCGCTGGCGCTACACTATCGGTGCGTGCCGTCACGAATATTAGCCGTTTTGCATTGTACCTGAGCGAATCCACGGCGAGCGAATTTGCGATCGGCCAGGTCAGTCATTAACGAACGTATGTCCAAATAGTAGATAATGAGATAGGTTTAGTAGTCCACGTTCCTGCAAGTCCATGATATAAATACCGGTGAGACATAAACATTGCCAGAATAGGGTCCTTTAGTCGGAGTCTATGGACAGATCTATCTATGCTTTTTCGTCGTGAGCGTCACCCCAAAAATAGCCAACTGGTGCGGAAAACACACAGAATAACGGGCGTCATCGTTGCCGCTATGTTGCTCATAGTTTCTTCCACCGGGATCATATTAAATCATGCTGAAGATATCGATTTGGACGGCTATGTTCCGGGCTTTCTAGCGGGTATTTATTTTAGCCCCTCAGACCAAGTCAATGGTTACGTCGCGAATGAGCACTATTTTTTCGTGCTTTCCGAAGAATTGTACGTTGATAGTACTCGGGTCAGGTATTGCGGGAGTGATCTCGGCGGAGTTGCACGCTTCGAGTATGGTTATCAGATCCTCTGTGATGGTTCGATTTTGTGGCTGGACATGGACCTGAATGTTGTCGACTGGTTGACTGAAGCCGCAGGTTTGCCGGGTCAATTGCAATCGATTGTCAGTTTCAAGGATGATGTTTTGGTATCTGATGGTGACAAGACATATCTCGTTGACATTGAAGTGCCCGCATTCAAAGTTGTCGATGTATCACCACCTAAATCCGGCACTATCCAGATACCAGCGGAAGTTTTGATGGAAGAAAGTGTTAGCTGGCATAAGCTAATACTGGATTTTCACAGTGGTCGCGTTTTTGGCACTGTCGGTAAATATGCGAGTGATCTGCTGGCGCTAGCATTCATTTTAATGGCAATCACCGGCTTGATGATCTGGACTCGCAGAATCTAATTGTGAAAATGCGTCGTGAAAGGCAGCAATGTATCTGTATTCCGGCTAACCTCCCTTGTATACTGATTTTGGACATCTTGGTGGCATTGACCGCGACAATGGCCAAATATAACGACAGAAACAACAAGCAAGTAGAGAGGAAGATCCCATGGATTTGAAAGGTAGTAACACGGAACAAAACCTGAAAGACGCATTTGCCGGTGAATCACAAGCTAATCGACGGTATTTGTATTTTGCAGCAAAAGCAGATGTTGAGGGCTACAACGATGTATCTGCAGTTTTCCGCTCAACAGCGGAAGGCGAGACAGGCCATGCCCATGGTCACCTGGAATATCTTGAAGCCTGCGGTGATCCTGCAACAGGGCTGCCAATTGGCGGCACTGCAGACAACCTGAAAGCTGCGGTTGCTGGCGAAACTCACGAGTACACGGATATGTACCCCGGTATGGCGAAAACAGCCCGGGATGAGGGTTTTGATGAGATTGCTGACTGGATGGAAACCCTTGCTAAAGCGGAGCGATCGCATGCCAATCGCTTCCAGAAAGCACTGGATTCGCTAGACAGCTAGTCTGCAATTCCCTGTAAAGAAATAGGAAGACCGCGTTGCTACTGGACATTCAGTCCATGCAACGCGGTTTTTTTATGCTAAATAGTTTAGTCCGCCTAAATCTTCCCAGCGATTAACAATCTGACAAAATATTTGTGCCGTTTTGTCGCAATCGTAAATGGCTGAATGCGCTTGATTGGCATCAAATGAAATGCCAGCAACCCCGCATGCCCGTGCTAATACCGTTTGTCCGAAGGCGAGACCACAGAGCGTCGCCGTGTCAAAGGTTGAGAATGGGTGAAATGGGTCGCGTTTGATGTTGCAGCGTTCGGCAGCCGCTTTAAGAAACCCATGATCAAACGACGCATTATGGGCGACCATAATGGCCCTTTGACAGCCGGTGTCTCGGATTCGCTGGCGTACCGCCCGAAAAATTTCGCTGAGGGCTTCTTCTTCCGGCACCGCGTTTCTTAGTGGGTTGTCAGGATCAATACCCGTAAATTCCAGTGACGCTGCCTCGATGTTTGCGCCGGGAAAGGGGTCAACGTTAAAGAAGTGTTTTTCGAATGGCACGAGGCGGCCCTTGTCGTCCATATCCAGAATCACCGCGGCAAACTCGAGCAGGGCATCTGTTGCGGCGTTAAATCCGCCGGTTTCAAGATCCACTACAACAGGAAGATATCCCCGAAAACGGTCGGCGATGGGTTCTTTTGCATTGCTCAAAATTTTTCTCCAATCAAGCTATTGCTAGCGGCAACACGCCAGTTCACCGTGGTGCCTGCGCGTAGTGGTATCAGTTGATCATTACCAAAAGGTTGGGTTTGCGGAACTTCCCAAGGTTCTTCGATTAGGGTGATCGTGTCCTTGTTTCTGGCCAGTCCATAAAAGTCTGCACCGTGGAAACTGGCAAAACCCTCGAGTTTGTCCAGTGCATTTTCCTGAGCAAATGCCTCTGCATAAAGTTCGATGGCAGCATGTGCGCTATAGCAACCGGCAGCACATCCACAGGCATTTTCTTTAGCCGTTTTTGGATGCGGCGCTGAATCTGTGCCCAAGAAAAACTTATTGCTGCCTGATGTCGCTGCGCTAATTAGCGCCTGTTGGTGAGTGTTGCGCTTTAACACAGGCAGGCAATAATAGATCGGTCTTATGCCACCGCTCAGGAGATCATTTCGGTTGTACATGAGATGATGAACAGTGATGGTCGCCGCGACATTCGAGCTGGCACTGTTAACAAAGTCGACAGCATCCGACGTTGTGATGTGTTCCAGTATGACTTTCAGCTCCGGGAACTTCTCGCAGATAGGAGAGAGTTGCTGCTCAATAAAAAGCGCCTCTCGATCGAATATATCTGTGGTGGGGTCCGTCACCTCGCCATGAATAGACAAGGGCATTCCCTGATCCTGCATGGCTTCGAATAATGGGTAGAGAGACTCAATTTGATCGACGCCTGCAGCCGAATTGGTAGTTGCTCCCGCAGGGTACAACTTAAAAGCATGTACGATGCCTGATCTGCATGCTTCGCTTACCGTCGTAGCATTGGTTTCCGGTGTAATGTAGAGGGTCATCAGCGGCTCGAAACTGTCTTGTCCCTCTTCGTTGAAAGGACCGGGACGTGCGCACGCAAGTATCCGTTGTCGATACGCCTTTGCTGCTTCAGCATCGGTCACAGGCGGAACCAGATTTGGCATGACAATCAGCCGGCCAAAATATCGACTGGCGTCTGCTACGCAGGCCGGGAGATAATCTTCATCACGAAGGTGGATGTGCCAGTCGTCTGGGCGAGTAATTGTGAGTTGCCGTGCCGGAGATGATGATTCAGCCATGGGTGGTTATTAATAGCCTTCTGCTTTGAGTGGATGAACAACGAATATTGTTTTGGAAACGGTTTGAGAAAACAAAGTTTTTTCGTGTTTGCTGTTGGATGCGATCATATCATGTTCAAATTAACACGTGTTGCTCCATCAGCCGGGCATGTAAGAAAAGCGAAGTGAAGAGAGCTGCAGGGAATAACCGTCAGATTGGAGAAATATCACTGAATGAAAAGATTTGAAGCCATCGTTTTTGATATGGACGGACTACTTCTTGATAGTGAGCGAATTGTGCTGGATGCTTTTTTGCTTGTTTGCGAACACTTTGAGCTAGGCGACAGAACAGAGTTGCTCAAACAATGTATCGGCACCAACAGGGACTATACCCGTGCCAGAATGACCGAAGCGTTTGGTTCGGGTGTCGATTTCAATGAATTTCAAAATATGTGGACGTTAAAACATGAGGAGATTGTTGGCGACGACGCGATGCCCCTGATGGACGGCGCCAGGGAACTACTAGATCTCATTCAGCAGCTGGATATACCTCGGGCGGTTGCAACGTCGACGAGGTCTGCCCATGCTCTGGACCGACTGGAAAAGGCGGATTTGCTTCACTATTTCGAATTCGTTGTTGGTGGTGATCAGGTCACAAACAGTAAACCAGATCCCGAAATTTACCTCGCCGCAACGCAGAAGCTGGGTTGTAACCCGACCAGTTGTTTGGCATTCGAGGATTCAGAAAATGGGGTTAGGGCGGCACTCGGCGCTGGTCTTCGGGTGATACAAGTGCCAGATTTGGTGGCACCTTCTGCCAATGTGCGTGCATTGGGACATACCATTCTGGCAAGTTTGCGGGACGTACCGGGCTATAATTTCGATTGAGGAAAAGACTTAAATTCCGTTGTTCCATCCCTAGCGATTTGTGGAACAAGATCTACCTCCCATGTCAGGTATTGCTCCATCGCGCTCTCGAGGCTCTTGTCTTTGTCGTTAAAATCATAGGGTTTGTACCAAACGTCTGTTGTCTCATCAGCCATCCGGGTGAAACCGTGTTCAAGGGACTCGCCAAGGGCCGTCCATGCTGCGGTGCCACCCTCTAGCACCTTGACCTTCAAGCCGCCCTCCGTGGCGTCCTCAAAAGCGAGTGCGGCAAGCTGGCCATCGGGAGAAGTCAGAACGATTAGCTCGCTTTCGTTTGCGAAACTCAGGTTTTCTGGCATGTGAGAT
>CAJXBG010000091.1 GCA_913050215.1 uncultured Gammaproteobacteria bacterium | reverse complement strand
ATCGCTGAGGGCTCTCTATCGCTGAGGGCTCTTTACCCGCTGAGGGCTCTTTACCCGCTGAGGGCTCTCTATCGCTGAGGGCTCTACCGCGGGAATCCGCCGCCGGGGGGCTGCTGCCCCATCATGCCGCCCATGCCCCGCATCATATTGGCCATACCGCCTTTCTTGGTCATCTTCTTCATCATTTTTTGCATTTGCTTGTGCTGCTTGAGAAGTCGGTTAATGTCTTGAATCTGGGTGCCAGAACCCGCCGCGATTCTCTTCTTCCGCGAGCCATTAATACTATCGGGGTAGCGCCGCTCTCCGGGCGTCATCGAGCATATAATTGCTTCCATTTGACCAAAAGGGTTGGCCTCAAGCTTTTCCTGAGCCATCTGGGCCATATTGCCCATACCGGGCAGCTTGTCCATCATACTGGCAATCCCCCCCATATTATTCATCTGCTGTATTTGGTCGCGAAAGTCTTCGAGGTCGAACTTCTTGCCTTTCTTGAGTTTGGAAGCAAGTTTCTTCGCTTTCTTTTTATCAATTTTCTGCTCTGCGTCCTCAATCAAAGAGAGCACATCACCCATACCCAGAATCCGTGATGCGATACGATCAGGGTGAAAGATTTCAAGCGCGTCAATCTTTTCACCGAGCGCCAGAAACTTGATCGGCTTACCGGTAATGGTTCGAACGGAGAGTGCTGCACCCCCTCGCGCATCGCCGTCTGCTTTCGACAGAATCACACCCGTCAAGGGCAGCGCTTCGTTAAAAGCCGCAGCAGTCACTGCGGCGTCTTGGCCCGTCATCGCGTCAACCACAAACAGGGTTTCTGCAGGCTTCACCTCCGCATGCAAGCCCTTGATTTCATTCATCATTTCATCATCGATAGCAAGCCGGCCGGCGGTATCAACAATCAAAACGTCACAGAATTGTTTTCGTGCTGCGGACAATGCGTCTTTGGCAATTTGCAGTGGCTTTTGCTCGGTAGTGCTCTCAAAAAAGTTGACGTCGGCTTCGGCGGCCAGCGTTCTGAGCTGGTCTATCGCCGCAGGACGATAGACGTCGGTGCTAACCACCATGACCTTCTTTTTATCTCGCTTTTTTAACCAAAGCGCCAGTTTCGCCGTAGATGTCGTCTTACCAGCTCCCTGGAGGCCTGCCATCATAATGACCGCCGGCGGCTGGACACTTAAATTCAGGCTATTGTCCTCAGCCCCCATGACAGAGACTAACTCGTCATTAACAATTTTGACGAATGCCTGCCCCGGGGACAGGCTCTGCATCACTTCTTGGCCAATCGCTCGTAATCGAACCTGATCAATGAATTGTTTAACAACACTCAGAGCCACGTCGGCCTCGAGCAGCGCCTTGCGCACCTCCCGCAAGGTTTCCTGTATATTTTCTTCCGATAGTTTTGCTTTGCCGGTAATACCTCTTAACGTATTACCTAATCGTTCTGTTAGTGAATCGAACACGTAGTAACATCCTGAATCAGATTTTCGATGAACCTGTTATTATACCTAATTCTGATCCAAGTCGCGGCGTTGATATCAATTGAACCTAACAATATTTGGCCTTTTGGCGAGCTTGCTTTATCTGGGTAGTGCTGGAATCCAGCTCTATTCACTAAAACATTCACCTATCGACAAGAAAAAGCCCGTTATCGTCCTTGGGATGATCGCCGTGTTGGCCCACGGCATCTTTAGTTTTAACGCGATTTTCACACTGACGGGAATCAATCTCGGCATCTTTGAGATGGCGTCAGTCGTGGCACTGGCTATCTCAGCCATCGTTGTTTTCAGCAGTCTGCACCGGCCAGTGGTCAACCTCGTTATTGCTATTTTCCCGCTTGCTGTGCTGACAATTGTTGGCACTTTACTCAACGAAAGCACCTACACGCCAAGACAAGATCTAACTTCAGGTATCGGCTTACACGTTGTGCTCTCCGTGCTCTCCTATGGTTTGCTTGCCATTGCTGCCCTTCAGGCCATTCTTCTTTCATTCGGAGACTACGAACTCAGGCATAAAAAGATGACGACGCTTCGTTATCTTCCACCCCTTCAGACCATGGAGTCATTGCTGTTTGAGCTGCTTTGGGCAGGTCTCGTTTTCCTGAGCCTCTCTATCCTCAGTGGCTTTGTTTTCTTTGAACAAATGAGCCGCGGCTTGATACACCACACCTCTATCACGCTGATCGCCTGGGTTGTTTTTTCCATACTGTTATGGGGGCGCTACCGAATGGGTTGGCGCGGTGCAACGGCTTCCAGATGGACACTTTCAGGCTTCGCTCTGTTGCTTGTTGGGTACTTTGGCAGCAAATTGGTCATGGAAATCTTTCTCGCCCAATAAATTCGCCAATAAAACGGCCACTTGTGTACTTGACATAAAATAGCCTAGGCAGTACAAATATCGTCCCATAACAACACGAGGTCTCCGTTCTTGGACGATCCGTCGATCGGCGCCTTATTTGGCGCCACTATTGTTCTTGTCATTCTCTCAGCATATTTTTCAGGCTCGGAAACCGCCATGATGGCCCTCAACCGTTACAGGTTGAAGCATCTCGCGAATGAAGGTCATGGCGGCGCTCGCCGTGCCAGCCGCCTTTTGGAACGCCCTGATCGGTTGCTCAGTGTCATCCTCATCGGTAACAATCTGGTAAATTTCACTGCTGCGTCACTGGCAACCCTGATTGCTCTTGAGCTTTACGGGGAATCTGGAGTCGCTATTGCCCCTGTGGTTTGTACATTTGTCTTTCTGATTTTCGCCGAGGTAGCACCAAAATCTATCGCGGCGGCCCACCCGGAAAAAGTGGCACTACCTTCGTCCTATATCCTCAATTTGCTCTTGCTAAGCCTTTATCCACTGGTGTGGCTTGTCAACGGTATCGCTAACGGCATACTTTCGCTGATAGGCATTAATCATGATGAAACTGCAAGCGATCATCTGAGCAAAGAGGAACTGAGGACAGTCGTCTTCGAAGGATCGCAGATCAGCGCTCATCCACAGAATATGATGCTGGGTGTGCTCGACCTCGATAAGGTCTCGGTTGAGGATATTATGGTCCCCAGAACAGAGATATTCGGCATCGACATCGATGACGATATTGAAGATATTATCGAGCAAATAAGGTCTTCACAGCACACCAGAATTCCGGTCTTCAAAGCTGACATCGATAAAATCATCGGTGTGCTCCATACCCGCAACGCGGCAAAATTCTTGACCCAAGCCGAGGTCAACAAAGCCGCTATTTTGCAAGTGATCGATGAGTCCTATTTTGTACCTGAAAATCAGTCACTGCAGACGTTGCTATTTAATTTTCAACAGAGCAAACAGCGACTTGGCATGGTGGTCGATGAGTACGGAGACGTTCAGGGGATTGTCGCCATCGAAGACATACTCGAAGAGATTGTTGGCGAGTTTACAACCGACCTGTCAGACACCAATATCGATATTCATCCATTGGATGACGGGCTCTACCTGATCGATGGCTCAACGCACATTCGGCTCATAAACCGCCAACTGACTTGGGATTTACCTCAGGAAGGACCAAAAACGTTGAACGGTTTAATTATCGAGTATCTGGAAACCATACCCGACTCAAATGTTTGCATGTTGCTTGAGGGCTATCGTATCGAAATCGTTCAAATCCAGGACAACATGATCAAAACCGCAAAGATATCGAGGGTGCCGGAACCCTTTTAAAAAACAGTGAAGGTTAAGTGAGAAAGCACCTTTTGAGCCAGCGTTAAGGAACCAAACTGAATGACAACCAATCAGATTCAGTGTGGTTCCTGATGGCATGATGCGACAAATCAAAGTACAACGAACTTTTGGTCCATCGGCCTCGGCAAAAGAAACACACTTGTGATGCGCCTCTTATGGTCATCCTCAGTATCAGAACTCTATCGCCACTTGCGATTAATCGCGGCGATAATAGACTTAAATGCAGCGGTCGTTGTATTTTGGCTCAAACCAACACCGTAGTACTTATTCTCTTGCTCGTCATTAATCGAGATGATGCAAATAGCTTGCGCCTCTTTGCCTTCGTTTAAGGCGTATTCCTGATAATCCACAACATTGAGCGGTTCATTCAAGGTTTCTACCATCGCTGATACAAACGCATCGATGGGTCCTGACCCCTCACCCTGCACTTCAATCTCGTTCTCACCCACCATGATCCGTGCTTCGCATTGCTCGGTCTTACCGTCCGAGGACACGTTGTAGTCAATGAGCTTGTATGGCCCTTCGACATCAACAAACTCAGTGAGAAATGCGTTCCAAATAGAATCGGGTTTCAGTTCACCACCATCATTTTCAGAGAGCTTCTGAACGATAGGGCTAAATTCAAGCAACAGCGGGCGGGGTAATGACACGCCAAAGTAACTCTCAAGTATGAACGCCACACCACCTTTACCGGACTGACTGTTTAGCCGGACCGTTTCCCGATAAGAACCGCCCACATCAACGGGGTCTATCGGCAGATAAGGCACCTCCCAGGTTTCATTACCGTCTTTCTCTACAAACGACATCCCCTTGCGAATCGCGTCCTGGTGAGATCCGGAAAACGCGGTAAACACAAGTTCGCCGGCATAAGGCTGGCGTACGTGAATATCAATTTTTGTGCACTCGTTCGATACCGCGACAATTTTCGGCATATCTGAAAGATAGAGCTCCGGATCAACGCCCTGCGAGAACATATTCATCGCCATCGTAATTACATCGCAGTTACCGGTGCGCTCACCGTTACCAAACAAGGTGCCTTCAATCCGATCTGCACCCGCCATCAAACCCATTTCAGAGGCAGCGACACCCGTGCCCCGGTCGTTGTGGGTATGCAGACTAATCACTGCTTTCTCTCGCTCAGGAAGATGACGAATAAACCACTCCAATTGATCGGCGTAGATATTGGGTGTCGCCATTTCAACCGTCGAGGGTAAGTTAAGAATAATCTTCTGCTCCACCGTTGGCTGCCAGACATTCATTACAGCAGCACAAATTTCAACGGCAAAGTCCATTTCTGTCGCCGTATAACTCTCTGGCGAATACTCCAGCGTGACTTCAGTGCCTGCTTTTTCCAACTCATCGGTCTGCGCTTTGACCATGCCAGTGGCGTCGGTCGCAAGTTTGATAACTTCTTCACGACCCATGTTAAAAACCACTTTACGTTGTAATGTGCTAGTCGAGTTATACAGGTGAAAAATGACTTTTTTGGCGCCGGATACCGCTTCACAGGTCCTGGTGATCAGTTCTTCACGGGCCTGACACAGCACCTGAATAGTGACATCAGCTGGAATCATATCCTCTTCAACGATCAATCTGACAAAGTCGAAATCCGTCTGAGAGGCGGCAGGAAAGCCAACCTCAATTTCCTTAAAGCCTAATTCAAGCAACAGCTTGTACATCTTAAGCTTCTCGTTGGGCGTCATCGGCTCTATCAAAGCCTGGTTTCCATCACGCAAATCAACGCTGCACCACCTTGGCGCCTTTGATATCACTTGGTCTGGCCAGGTACGATCCGGCAACTTGATTGGCTGGAACGGCTTATACTTGTGAAACGGCATTTTCTTCGGCGCTTGCGTTTGCACTGCGTTTTCTTCTGAGTTACTCATGTCTGTTCTCTTTAGTCCGGGCAACATTTTTTAAATTTGCCACACGTAGAAATATTCAAACTGTTCGCAGATTCATATCATTGGCACAACATAACCGAGGCTGAATCAACAGTTAACAAAGGCGAAGTAGGGTTTTGACAGGCCGCCTACAACGGCAGTCTTAGGATTAGTCCCAGAGATAGCAGAGGGGTCAAAGACTTTATCAGCTGCCGGAGCAGTGTTTTGACAAGACCACTTTTAGATGTATAAGAGACATGCGCGCGACGACCCATCAAGTCGTCGACACCAGATAGGTCGCGTAACTTGTTAGTCAGATTCAATCTGCTATGTGATGCACTAGTGTTCACTTTAGCCCTGCACTCTTACTTTTGTGACGAACATAACCTGCTCGCAAGGACGTAAATATATCCGGTTCGCGCGTATATGCCAAGTTTTCTATTGAATCGGCAGTCACATGCCGGATATTTTTACTAGATTCGCGGATGAGGCAGCGAACCGGTGCTTGGCAAGTTTTTGATACTCGGGCGACTTATACCAAGCCATTGCATCCTCGTCGGTCGGAAATTCAATGAGCACTGTTCGGGTATAAGGCCACTCTCCCTCGAGCGATTCCGGTGCTTCATCTACGGCCAGCATTTTTCCTTTATATTGCGAAAAAATTTCGGCAAACCCCGCCGCATATTTCGCATACTCGTCCCGGTCATGGATATTGATCTGTGCAATCAGATAATTCGCCACTTTTTTCTCCTCGTTATTATTAGATGCATTTTTTAAGCATTGTTCGTGGCACTGACTTTATGCGCTCCTGCCAATTTAAATATAGCTTCAGGATGTCGCGACAAGATCACGTTTATAGCGTTTGAAGTTTTCAACATAGTGAAGCGCACTCATCTCCAAACCTTTCATCTGGTCTTCAGTCAATTGTTTAACGACCTTTCCCGGTGAGCCCATGACCAGAGAACCATCAGGAATAACCTTGTTTTCGGAGATAAGAGAGTTGGCACCAATCAAACAATTCTTTCCTATTTTTGCACCATTGAGAATGACCGAGTTGATACCAACCAGTGAGTTATCACCAATCTCACAACCGTGCAGCATCACTTTGTGCCCGACGGTGACGTTCTTGCCAATGGTTAGCGGAAACCCCGGATCAACATGCAATACAGACAGATCCTGAACATTCGAATTCTCGCCAATGGTTATCACATCATTATCACCCCGGAGCACTGCACCAAACCAAATGCTGGCATTCTGATGCATAACAACGGAACCAATCACCGACGCACTATCCGCAATAAAATAGTTATCGCCTAAAATTTCCAGCTTTCTGTCTGCCAAATTATAAATCATGCTTCTTCTCCTTAATTTTGATCTGAATTATGCGGGCTTGCAGTAGGTTCCAACAACTGTTTTGCGATCCCCGCTCACTCGATATCGAAACCGACACCTTCTCTTAAAAATTCTCGCAGAATCATCGCCGTGAGCCCCCATATTCTGTGACCTTTATATTGATACTCCGGAACGACATGTTTTTCTCCGTGACGTTCTATCGTATCGGTATCCGTGCGGGGGTCGGTTTCAAAATAAGCAAGGGGTACTTCAAAGATGCCGTCGAGCTCTTCAGGACTTGGTTCGAGTTTTAAACCCTGGTCGATCAGCCCAACAAAAGGTGTAACAAGAAGACCGTATTTGGAAATGAATGGCCGCAAGTGGCAAATAATCTCCACCTTCGAAGCTTCCAGTCCAATTTCTTCTTCACTCTCACGAAGCGCCGTTGCCTCAAGGTTGACGTCCTCAGGGTCCTGCTTTCCTCCGGGCCAGGCCACCTCACCGGCATGACTATTGAGTCGCTGATGTCTCAGCGTCAGGATAACCCCGGGTTGAGCCGCGTTGGTCACGGGAATCAACACTGCCGCTTGTGCTCTCGCAGCAGAATCCTGATCGTCCGGCACAGGCTCAAAAGTGTAGCGCTTTAATCGATGTCTCAGGCTATTAATCATGGTGTCAGGTATTGAATTTCTCTTGATTATACCGATTTGTCATTTACCGTGCGCGTGATTATACGACGCAATTCTAGGGGCATCGTCGAAGCAACAGAGATAAAAGGTAGCCGCTAAAGTTGACTTTCCAAACGACCGAGCACTGCTCTCAGGCGAAGAACACTTGATCGTCCATCTCCTTGAATTCAAGGTTTGAAAAAACCTAGATCCGGCACACGGCTCTTGAATAAACTTGTATAATGTCTAAATGAACTTCTGTAACCAATGCGGCAGTGCCGTCAGCCATCGAGTACCGACCGGTGATAACCGCCCACGCTATATCTGCGACGATTGTGATCATATTCACTATCAAAACCCCCGGATTATCGCTGGCTGCCTACCATTTCACGGCAGCCAGGTACTGCTCTGCAAGCGAGCAATAGAACCCAGAAAGGGCTGGTGGACGCTACCGGCAGGGTTTCTAGAAAACGGCGAAACCACTGCGCAAGGCGCGCTGCGTGAAACCCGAGAAGAGGCCAACGCAAACGCTGAGATCATCGAAATTTACACCATGTTTAGCTTGCCGCATATCTCTCAGGTCTACATGTTTTTTAGGGCACAGCTACTCGATTTGAATTTCAGTGCCGGCGAAGAATCACTGGAAGTTGCCCTTTTTGAAGAACACGAAGTACCCTGGGACGCGTTGGCTTTTCCCGTTATCACCCAAACGCTAAAGCACTATTTTGAGGACAGGAAAAACAATGAGTTTCCAATTCGTAGTGCTGATATCCTTTACAAGAAACCCGATTAGACAATCACCAAACAGGCAAGCAGCGGCTTAGGCGACAAATGCTCTGGCATTCCTGAACATTCTCATCCAGGGTCCGTCATCCAGCCACTCTTCCGGATGCCAGCTATTTTGCACCGTTCTAAACACCCGTTCCGGATGCGGCATCATAATCGTTACACGACCATCGCTGTTCGTCAGACCGGATATACCAAGCGGAGATCCATTCGGGTTCATCGGGTACTGATCAGTGTACTCAACGTCGTGATCAACGTAACGCAACGCTATTTGCGAGTCCCCGCGCAAACTTTCAGCAGCAGCGTGAGACAAATCTGCTCGACCCTCACCGTGCGAAACGACGATGGGCATATGCGAACCTGCCATTTCATTCAAAAAGATCGAAGGGCTTTTTTCAACTTTTACCAGTGACAATCGGGCTTCGAACTGTTCTGACCGATTAGCAACAAACTTTGGCCAGGCTTCCGCACCGGGAATAAGTGCTTTGAGCGTTGCCATCATCTGACAACCGTTGCAAACACCCAACGCAAAGGTCGATTTTCGTTCGAAGAAATCAACAAACTGACCTCGAATTTTCTCGTGAAACAGAATTGATTTCGCCCAACCCTCTCCGGCACCCAACACATCACCGTAGGAAAATCCGCCACAGGCAACCAGTCCCTGAAATTGATCTTTACCACTGCTCGATAGGTCTACCTGACCCGACAGTATTTCACTCATGTGCACATCAATCGCTGAAAACCCGGCGCTATGGAAAGCAGCCGCCATCTCAACCTGACTGTTCACCCCCTGCTCCCGCAGGATAGCGACACGAGGTCTTACACCTTTATTGATGTAAGGCGCGGCAATGTCTTCGTTGAGATCAAAAGTGAGGTCGGCGGATAGGCCCTGGTCAAGATCATCGGCGAGCGCCTGGAATTCTTCATCCGCGCAGGCAGGGTTGTCTCTTCTTTTTTGAATCTCATAACTTGCACTCGACCATCGCTGCTGCAAGGTTGAACGCGCGGCATTAAACAGGATTTTTGTATCACCCTCGACACCAATGGTCACTTCCTGAATCGCAGACGGTTTAGCAACAACCTGACAGCTAATTCCCACGGCTTCAAATCGATTGATGATTGCTTCGACACCATCATTGGCCACCTGAATAACCGCACCGGGTTCCTCGTTGAACAAAAACGATAATATTGATTCAAGCTCTGGCACTTCAATTTCCAGTCCCATACGCGCTGCAAAAGCCATCTCGACCACTGCGGCAAAAAGACCACCATCGGATCGATCATGGTAGGCAAGAAGCTGCTGTCTCAGGTCTCTCGACTGTATAAGTTCGAAGAAGGCTTTGAGCATACCGGCATCAAGAACATCGGCAACACCGGCAGCACCATTGAGAGGGTCACTATCGTTTTGCTCAGAGGTGATATTCAACTGGTTATAACACTGACTCAACACCGAACCATTAATACGGTCGAGACCATTCGATAAATCGATCAAGAGCAGTGATGTGTCTTCATCTCTTGCCAGTTCAGGCGTCAAGGTTTCACGCACATCCCGAACCGGCGCGAAAGCAGAGATAATGACCGAGAGCGGCGACGTCACCGCTTTTTCTTCTTCCTGCTCGCGCCATGTTGTCTTCATCGACATGGAGTCTTTGCCGACAGGAATACAGATGCCAAGTGCTGGACACAAATCGAGACCAATACTGGCAACAGCCTTGTACAGATTGGCATCTTCTCCCGGGTGACCAACCGCAGCCATCCAGTTAGCAGAAAGTTTAATATCACTGATTTGCTCAATGCTTGCCGCCGCAATATTTGTGATCGCCTCTGCGACTGCCATCCTGGCAGAAGCCGCGCTATCTAATAGCGCAATAGGGGTACGTTCACCCATGGACATCGCTTCACCAGTGAAGCCAACATAGTCAGTGGTAGTCACTGCCACATCCGCGACCGGTGTCTGCCATGGGCCCACAAACTGATCACGGTGTACATAACCGCCCACGCTACGGTCAGCTATCGTGATGAGGAAACTCTTGCTTGCGACACTGGGATGTCCCAGCACGCGGTTTACCGCCTCATCAAGGCTGATCTCAAGCCCCGAATTATCACTGCGTGCATCCGCCTTAACGGTATGCGCATTGATCGAAACAGCATCAATCTGCATCTTGGGCGGCTTACCAAACAACACTGACATCGGCAGATCAACTGGCTCATCGCCCAACAGCGAATCTGCAACATTCAAGTGGTCTGCTTCTATCGCCTCTCCAACAATGGCAAAAGGACAACGCTCGCGGATACAGATCTCTTTAAACCGCTCAATGTCTTTCTGATTGACCGAGAGCACGTAACGCTCCTGCGACTCATTGCACCATATTTCAAGTGGAGACATGCCAGGTTCATCATTGGGCACGTTGCGCAGCTCAAACTCACCACCGACACCTCCGTCCTTGACCAACTCCGGTAACGCGTTCGATAGCCCGCCCGCACCTACGTCGTGAATAAATTCTATTGGGTTCTTTTCACCGAGCTGCCAACACTGATCAATCACTTCCTGACATCTGTGTTCCATTTCAGGATTGCCGCGCTGGACGCTGGCAAAATCCAGATCAGCTTCACTTGCACCGCTTGTCATTGAAGATGCGGCACCACCGCCCAAGCCAATCAACATTGCCGGACCACCCAACACAATCAACGCGGAACCGACCTCAATCGGCGTTTTGATGACATGTTCAGCTTTGATGTTACCCATACCACCGGCGATCATGATTGGCTTGTGGTATCCCCGAACTTCACCCTGATGCATCATTTCAAATGTGCGAAAGTAACCGCCGATGTTCGGCCGCCCAAACTCGTTATTAAAAGATGCGCCACCGATAGGCGCTTCAATCATGATGTCCAGCGCCGAGGCGATTCGCGCCGGCTTCCCATGGTCAATGGTTGCTTCTTCCCAGGGCTCAATCTGGTTCGGGATATTCAAATTAGAGACAGTAAATCCGGTGAGCCCAACTTTTGGCTTTGAACCACGACCTACCGCACCTTCATCTCTAATCTCGCCACCGGAGCCAGTTGCTGCCCCCGGAAAAGGCGCTATCGCTGTTGGATGGTTATGCGTCTCTACTTTCATCAATATATGGACGTCTTCTTCAGAGAACTGATACTCCTTCGAATCCGGCGCCGGAAAGAAGCGCATACCCGTGTGCCCGTTAATCACTGAGGCATTGTCTTCGTAGGCACTGAGCACATTTTCACCATTGGTATGTTGGTATGTGTTCTGAATCATCTCCATCAAACTATGTGGCTGTGCTTTGCCATCAAGTTGCCACTCTGCTCGGAATGTTTTGTGTCGACAATGTTCGGAATTTGCCTGGGCAAACATCATTAATTCAACATCGGTGGGATTCCGGTTGAGATCTCTGAAACTATCCACGAGGTAATCAATCTCGTCATCCGCAAGCGCGAGTCCCAACTGAACATTTGCCGTCTCAAGTGCCGACTTGCCTTGCTGCAACACATCTACCCGCGCCAGAGATCGGGGTGGCGTTTTCTCAAAGAGCGCTTCTGACGCATCGAGCTCACTAACCACTGTCTCTGTCATCCGATCGTGAATCAACGCAGTGATCGTTGGTTCCAATTGACTCAAAAGGCCGTCTGAAATCGACTTCTCAACACCTGTCAAAGAGAAGGTGTAAGCAATGCCGCGTTCAATTCTGCCGATCTGACTCAGCCCACAAATACGCGCGATGTCGGTCGCCTTGGAACTCCAGGGGGAAATCGTACCAAGACGGGGAATAACAAGTTTAAACAGCGAGACTGCTGCACTCGGATCGTCGGTCGAACCCTCCGCTGGCGCTACTTCATCTGTCTCATGCCCGTAGGAGAGAATAGCCTCAAGCATCTTTTGTTCTGACGGGGCTAATTGCTCATCACCATTGACGTGAATGAAATGCATAAAACGCGTCGTCAATTTAATCCCGTCACTCGCTGGCACCTGCGCCACAAGCTCAGCCAATAATTTATTGACTCTGAATTCTGATAAAGCAGGGCTACCCGGAAGCTGCATCATTGAGGTTATTTCTCCTGCCGTTTTTTCTTAAAAAAATTAGATATCAGCTCAGCACATTCAATTTGCCGGATATAAGGTACAACGTTGACGCGATGATTCAATCCGGAGTTTTCCAACACCCTCGCGGATGAAATGACGGCGCCAGCTCTGGGTTCAGGCGCCCCAAAATACAAATTAGCCAGCCTTGCGTGAACCAACGCACCGGCACACATGGTGCAGGGTTCGATGGTCACATACATATCGGCGTTCACCAGACGATGGTTTGATATGCTCGCAGCGGCATCTTTAAGCGCCATAATCTCTGCATGGGCCGTTGGGTCGTGGGCACAAATACTCTGATTGTATCCTCGCCCGATGATCTCACCGTCACGAACAATCACGGCACCCACCGGCACCTCACCTATGTCACTCGCCGCTTTCGCGAGGGCAAGCGCTTCACCCATAAAATAGTCGTGTCCCGCCGACGGAGAATCGGCGTCGCCTTCAGTCATCTTCTTCGAGGAGAATATCCACTCCCAGATTATCTGCAATACCATTTAGCTTAACGACTAGGTCACCGATGTCGACCGTGTCTGGCACTTCAACTCTCGCATCAGCACTGAAGGTCAATTCGCCACTCATGGGGGCTGCTGCGATATGGGTTTCCATTTCAATCACATTCACTTCTGCCTCAGCAAGCGCCTGTGTTACTTCATTCAAAATACCGGTGCGATCCGGCCCGACAATGTTCAGATTCGATGATCGGGTTCGCAAAGCGGGTTCCGCAGTATCTGTTAATTCTATAATAACGGTCAGATGTTCGAGAGCGGACAGCCGGACATTGAGCTCATCAACGTGACCCTCGTCGACTTCAACCAGTGCGACCCCCGCAAACTTATCCGCCAGATAACTCATACGGCTCTCGAGCCAGTTACCAGACAATGAGACAACGACGTCGGCAAGCGACTGGATCAAGCCGGGTCTATCCTGACCCACAAAGCTGATTGCAACATTACGTTTCATGAAGGTTCACCTGGACGGTTGGTTCCGTTCCGATTTCTATTTCTTTCGGATAATCAATCTTAATGGCAGGCCTTTTTTGTCGTCGCCCAATAGCGTTATCTCGACTGCCTGAAATGAAGATGCCATTTTGCGATGGAACCGCGGCACAATCAATCATGGATTCAGTTAAAGCGGGTCTTTCTCTGTGAATTTTGAGTCCGCTTTAAAGCCAGTTTTAATAAGCTCGCCCATTTTTGCTCCATTCAGCCAACGCTTCATCCCAACTCGGCATGGCATCGGTTTCGTAACCGTAGACTCTGCCACTACCAATCTTCGGTAGTCCTTTCATTGCTCGGACATGGGAAGATGATGATTTGTAGGCAAGCATTTCTTTCTTTGACTCCCATACCGTGAAAGTGTGGTGATAACCGTTTTGTGAGTTGAACAGGCAAAGCAACACACCTTCAGCTTTTTGCGCTTTTTTTGAAGCCGGAAGTGTTAACACCCAAAACCGTATCCAGCCAACAAAACTCTCTGGCTTGACGCCTGTCACCGAGACATACATATTTTTTTACACTCATTTGTTGGCCAGTTTAAGGCTTTAAGGGTCAATTGGATCGGCAATATTATCTCAACACTACGCATTGGCGGCGAATTTTCAGACATAAAATTTTTCATAGTGTTTCTCTCTTTCATCCTTGAGCATGCCAACCGTTTCGTCCATAAACCTGTTTCTATCTTCCCTTGTCTTGAGCACCCAAATACACACGGAGTCTTGACTGTGGTAGATCGCTTTCAACTCGTCATCGATATCACAAACCTCCTGCGGTATCTCTGTTTTGATACAAATCAATCTATTCCCACCTCGCAATCGTATTTAACAAAAACCGGGCTTTCTCAGTCCCATGCTGCACTTTGAAATCCATCAAATAAGGAAGCGCTAGGATCTAATGATACCGAAAGAGCGCGCATGTTAAGAGGCGCCGCCACCGCGATCTATAGATTTCAAATACCCAGAAAATATTACAGCATTTGTTACGTACCATTAAGATATCTTCTGGAAATTAATGGCTGGCTCAATTGGATATCTCTGTCAAGACCCCGCTTTTTTTAATCTCTGCTTTTTAGTTTTAATGTGTTGGATGTTTTATGAAAATTTTAGACGGCGGCATTGGCCGCCACTTAAAGGAAATCGGCGCTCCTTTTCAACAGCCAGAGTGGTCTGCCCTCGCACTGATGGAAGATCCTTCTTCAGTGATTACAGCCCATCAAGCATTTGTTGATGCTGGCGCTCAGATTATTACTACAAACTCTTACGCGGTAGTGCCATATCATATCGGGGAAGAAAGATTCAAAACACGAGGCGCTGAACTCATAGCGCTTGCCGGACAGTTGGCAGAAAGCGTGAAAAAATCAAGCTCACAACCCATTAAAGTCGCAGCAGGTATACCGCCTGTTTTTGGTTCTTACAATCCTGAAGAATTTGTTACCGCGGATGCAGTAGCTTTGCTTGAAGTGTTTAAACAGCAGCTATTGCCTTTCGCTGATATCGTCTTGGCCGAAACCGTGTCCAGTATCGAGGAAGTGATCGCGATCCAAAAAGTGTTTGCCGACTGTGCTCAACCGCTCTGGATCAGCATGACCCTTGAAGATGACGCTGAAGCATCGGACTCGCGACTAAGATCCGGTGAGCTGTTATCAGATGCGCTGAGTGCCATCAATCTTGATCAGATAGACGCCATCCTATTTAACTGCAGCCAACCCGAAGTCATGGCCAAGGCCGTTACCTTGTCGGCAAAACGACTCCCATCGAACATCGATATTGGCGTTTATGCCAACGGATTTACTCCAATCTCAAATACTATTCAAGCCAACGATGGTTACTCAACCACAAGAGACGATTTAACACCTCAAGATTACCTAGCGT
>CAJXBG010000090.1 GCA_913050215.1 uncultured Gammaproteobacteria bacterium | reverse complement strand
ATGCGCGGGCCCTTAGTCTTTAGCTGCCACTGCCAGTAACAGATCCGTCCAGTGCGCTTTCTCTAAGAGGTGCAGGTTTGTGGCCGAGCCATGCTTTAAAACGTGCCAGTTGGTGAAGCCAGTCCTCAACCATCAGATACAAGCAGGGGACCAGTAGCAAGGTAATAAATGTGGCAAATAGGACTCCCCACGCCAACGAGACGGCCATAGGTATGAAGGGTGCAGTTGCCGGCGTGGAAGTAGACATGAGCGGTACTAGGCCCACGAAGGTGGTCACCGAGGTCAACATGATGGGTCGAAAGCGAACAACGCACGAATGGAGGATAGACGCCATTACGTCCTTGCCCTCTCGACGTTGGCGGTTCGCGTAATCTACCAATACCAGAGAAGCATTTACGACAACACCAGAGAGCGCAACGATGCCGAGCGCGGAGAAGAACATAAGCTGCACATCCATGACGTAGTGGCCAACGATCGCGCCTACAGCGCCAAACGGGATAACACTCATGATGACTAAAGGTTGCAGGTAGCTGCGCAGAGGTATCGCCAAGAGACCGTAAATCACAACGAGAGAGAACAGTGCGCCGATAAGCAAACCTGTCATAGATTTTGCGCGTTCCTCTTGTTCGCCTCCTAGTTCTACATCGATGAGCGGATAACGGGCTTTAAAATTGGGAATCAGATCCTGGCGAATACTGGCACTGACCTCTTCCGGAGACACCATGGTGCGGTCGACATCAGCTGATACGGTCACCGTGCGACGACCGTCGAGCCGGTTGATGCGCGAGTAACCCCGACTGATCTCAAATTTGGCGACGCTGTAGAAAGGTACTTCGCTGCCATCTGGCGTTCGAATGTACATGTCTTCCAAGTTGCCGATCGATTTTCGTTCAGATTCTGGAAAACGGACCATGACTCTTACATCGTCCTGGTCGCGCTGGATGCGTTGTGCCTCGGTGCCATAAAATGCGCTGCGCACCTGGCTTGCCAGGTCCTGTAACGTGATGCCTAAGTTTCTAGCTTCAGGCAATAGTTCCAGTTGGATTTCCTGTTTGCCTGAGCGGAATGAATCGCTGATGTCGAACACTCCGTCGTAACGAGACAGCTCTGCTTTAAGTTGTTCTGCAGCTTCTCTTAGCTCATCGACTTTTTTACCTTTCAGCTGGTATTCAATCGGCGAACCTGCGGAGTACTGGGCTGAGTCGAAAGAGAGTTTGACCGCGTCAGGTATCGAGCCGACATAATCGCGCCAGCGAGCGGCTACTACTTTCGAACTCATCTGATTGCGTTCAGCCAATGGTGCAAGATCGATCACGATCTCTGCAATGTTGCTTCTTCCAGGTCCTATCGGTTTCCCCGGGCCATTTCGATCGACAGTTTGGCCAACGCTCGAGAGAATGTTCCGTATTAGGGGACGGGACAAACCAAGTTCCTCGGTCATGTCGTCGCTCAGGCGTCTGGCAGCGTCTTCGATCTGTGCGGCCGCAGCTAAAGTCGATTCGGCAGCGATGCCTTCAGGTAATTCCAGACCCGCATAAACCCGGTCACCTTCAATAGCGGGGAAAAAACCAAACACCACACGACCCGAAGCGATCAGGGAAAGCGCAAGGATGAGTATGCCCAAACAGATAGACGCGCTAACGTAACGCCAGCGCAAAACCTTGTGCACAAATGGCATGTAATGGTTGGCGGCAACGTTTTGCAGCCAGCCTGCCAAGCGACCCTGGAAGCGGCTCCACGAAGCCGACATGCCGGTTGTGGGCTCGCTGCGCGTTCTGTGAGCCAGGTGCGAAGGCAAAATAAATTGAGATTCAATAATGCTACAAACTAAGGCAAAAATGACAACCCATCCGATGGGCGCGAAAAAGCCCGCCATGCGGCCTTCAACCATAATTAGCGGTAGGAACGCAGCGATGGTGGTGAGAACACCAAAGATGACAGGTACTGAGACTTCCCAAGTACCATCTACAGCGGCCGTAAGTGGCGATTTTCCGAGTTGTTCATGGCCAAACACACGCTCGCCAACAACGATGGCATCGTCAACCACGATTCCGAGAACCAAAATGAAAGCCATCACGGTCATTGTGGAAATGGTGATATCAGTAAAGGGTAGTACGGCAAGAGTGCCGAGTAGGGCGACCGGAATGCCAATGGCTACCCACATGGCGACGCGAAATTTCAGGAATAGCGCTAATATCACTAACACGAGAATTAGACCGCCGCCGGCATTTTTAGTCAGAACGGACATACGTTCCTGTAGCTCAAAAGAGGTATCAATCCATGTGTTAAGTGAAATGCCCTCTGGCATTTCGTTTTGGTACCGACTGACCAGATTGCGTACGTCCTCGGCAATTTCGATGAGGTCTTCGCTACCCACCTGAGAGACGTTAACAACAACCCCGCGATCACCATTAAAGCGGGCTAAGAGATCGCCTTCCTGAAACGTGTCGCGAATAATGCCCAAGTCCCTCAAGGAAACACGGGTGCCGTCTTTGCGGGTGAGTACGATCACGTCCTCGAACTCTTGTCCCCAGTAAGCTTGCCCCGTGGTGCGAATAAGAATTTCGCCGTTACGGGTTTTGATGCTGCCGCCGGGCATGTCCAGCGAGCTAGAGCGTATGGCTTGGCTAACTTGATTTAACGTGATGCCGTAGCGGCGCAATTCGCGCTCAGCGACCTCGACAGAAATCTCGTAAGGTCTGATATATTCGACAGATACTTGAGAGATCCCTTTAACAGCAGCAATATCGTCGCGAAGTTCACGTGCGATTTCTTTTAGCGTGCGTTCATCTGTATCCCCGGACACGGCTACTTGCACAACCCGTCGGGTAAGCGCTAGTTTTGAAACAATGGGCTTTTCAGTTTCGGTGGGAAAGCTGTTGATGCCATCAACACGGCTTTTGATTTCGTTCAGGACGCTAATTTCGTTCGCGTCTACCAGCAGTTCGGCAACGACGTTACACATGCCCTCAGTGGCGACACTGCGAATTTTTTCGATGCCTTCCAGACCTTCGATCGATTCCTCAACACGAATACAGACCGAGCGTTCCACTTCTATCGGCGCAGCACCCAGATAGGGCACTTGTATGTTGACGACCTTAACGTCGAAATTAGGAAATTCTTCTTGGTTGGTTGTGATGGCGCCAAAAGCCCCGCCCAGAAGTAGCAGAACCATGAGCAAATTGGCAGCTACCGGGTTGTGCGCAAACCAGTGTATTGCAGTATGCATTGTTTAAGTCCGAGCTATGCGTCTTCGACGATTGGGTTTACGGTCATGCCATCGATGGCAGTCTGCAGGGGTGATAGGCAGACCCTATCGCCGTCTTTTAGGCCCGCTTTTATCAGCACATTGTCTTGATACAGACGCAGAGGTTGAATCGAACGGAAGCGCAGTTTGTCTTCTGCATCTACAATGAGGACCTGATCGTTGTTACGCATCGCAGAGCGTGGCAGCACGACGATGTTTTCCGCAGATAGCCCTTCTATTTCAGCTTCAACAAACAAGCCTACGGACAATGGGGCCTGGTCAGGATGATTAGGTACACGAGCAACCAGATGCACCATGCGGCTGGAAATGTCGATCTCAGCTTCTGTGCGTACAATGTGGCCACGCCAGCTTAGCTTCTGACCGGCGTATTCGGTGCTCAAGGTAACCTCGGGCTGCAGCTGCTCAGGTAGCTCGCCACGAAGCGTGGCAGGCAAGTTGAGGAAGGCCAGTTGGCGATCTGCGATAGGCAGGCGCACTTCCACTAAGTCGCTGGCGTACAGCGTAGCGATGGCGGCTCCACGTGATATAAATTGACCAATATCAACCTGTTCCGAGCGCACTAAGCCGGTGAATGGTGCTTTGATTTGCGTACGTTCTAAGTTTTGTGAGGCCTGTTGAAAGTTGACACGAGCATCTTGAAGTGTGGCGTCGGCGACACGCATTGCGCGTAGTGAATTTTCCATTTGAGATCTGGAGGTAAGCTGGCGTTGTTCCAGACTCTTCAAGCGTTGAAACTCGAACTGCGCATGTTGTTGCTCTGCCTCCGCTCGGATAAGCGTGGATCGCGCGCGATTCAGGTCATTTTTGTAATCTAGTTCATCGACACGGGCAAGTATTTCGTCTTTCTCAAAATAGCCGCCAGCAACCAGTTTAGAGGACATCCAAGTAATGCGTCCGGACACCTCAGGGATCAGTTGGCTTTCGGTAGAAGGCATGACGCTGCCTTGTGAATGCACCTTGAGCTTGACAATTTCAGGCTTCACTTCGCGTATCCGCACTGTGATTGGCACGGGCATTGTTGCGGCCGGTTTGAGCACTGGTGCAGTGGCCATTAGCGTCATTGCGCCGAACGAAAAAACAACGACGATAAACAATGGAATGATGAAAGTTCGCATCATGGGGTTATGGCCTCCTGGCCTGCTGCTAAGCGTGCGGCGTCAGAAGCGCGCATCATGGTTTCGCGGTTTAAATCTAAGAAAGCGGCGAACGTATCGCGTAAGCCATAGGCGTCGCGGTGTTCTAGGTCTCGGTCAAGTTGTTTGGCAACAATGCGATGCTTTTCGTTATCTACAATGGCAAACGGGTGTAATTCAGTCAGGTTGGGCGCTACTTGGTCGAACAGCGTGCGTGCGATAAGGCGCAAGGGTAAGTTGCGACTGGCCTGCATGATAGATTCCATCAACTCGAATCTAGCCAGGGTGTGGGCACCCTGATCGAGGTCCTCATCTATCAGGGGCCGTGCCAATTTACGAATCTCGTTGATCTCCTCGTCACTTGCTAGCTCTAGCGTCTGCAATGCAGCGACACTGATCAAGCTGTTGAGGACGACCATGATTTGATCAACCAGCGTGGCGTCTGGCAATTTTCCTTGTGTAAGCAGATGGCCGATGACGTCCAGACTGGCTTCATCGGTTGGTCTTACGCGTGCACCGCCTGGTTGAACCTGCGCCAAACCTATCTGCTCGAGTTTTTTCATCGCCTCTCGCACCGCGCCCCTATTGGCGTCAAAGCGGGTGGCCAGATCGCGTTCGGAAGGCAGTCGCTCGGAAACGCGGTATTGTCCGGACAAAATATCCTGAATCAAGCTACCTGCAATTTGGTCGTGCTTTCCGGTCATTTCAGCGTGCTCCGTCGTTCTTACTGCTGTTCAAAGCTAAATGCAGTGTTTTGATCAGCGTGTTAACAAAATGGCTAATCTTTGATCTATGGTCAGTCCGTCTTGGTCAGACCAATTCAGTGGCGTGGATTGTAGGCTAAATCTCGTCAATATCAAGCAAAATGTTACCATTGGTAACGAAATTTGATCAGGCGCCCGGAAAATGGGTAGAAAAGTTATACTGAGAGAGGGCAAGGTCGCCTGGACAGCCACAATCACTGCCACAACCACTAGTGCAATGACCACCGACTAAACCTGTGGCAGCTATCCAATTTTTAAACATGGGTGCATAGCCTGTGAGCCCTGTCGCAGCCGCTATTCATATTGATTTCGATTATCTGCGAACTATAATGAAAATCCGTCTTAACGCTTCAGACCCATGATCGAAAACACGTAATCAATTGTTTCACCCACCTGGCTCATCGCCTTGTTTGGAAACTACCAACCGGCACCGCGCTTATTAGTGGTGAAGGATTATGTCGTGCCAAGATCGCAATTTGTTAATGTTCGCTCACTCGGGTTTCAATATCCCGGCAGCGCAGCGTCTTTGTTTGAAAATTTTGATGTGCATTTTGATAGCGGTTTCACCGGTATCGTCGGCGCTAATGGCTCAGGTAAATCAACGCTGCTGCAACTCATCGGAGGAGAGCTAACCGCCGACTTCGGTCAAATCACAGGCACGGAAGGGTTGATTCATTGTGCTCAGCGTACAGATTTACCACCCGACCGTTTTGCTGACTTCCTCGACGGTCTGGACGGCAGCGCTTATCGTCTACGCGGACGACTGGGTATTGAGCATGATTTTCTCGAGCGCTGGCAGCATTTAAGTCACGGAGAAAGAAAGCGCGCCCAAATTGCCACCGCGCTATGGCAAGCGCCTGCCGTACTCACCATTGATGAACCTACAAACCACATCGATACGGCAGCTCGAAGTCTGTTACTTGATAATCTCAAACGTTTTCGCGGTGTTGGTATCATTGTTAGCCATGATCGTGCCCTGCTAGACGAGTTATGTAATCGAACGCTGTGGTTAGACGATGCTGAGCCTAGGCTTTATCTTGGTGGCTACAGCAAAGCCAGCAAAGAAAAGCAGCTAGATCATGATGCAGTGATGCACGAGCGAGGCAACCTTCGGCGTGATCAAAAGCGCCTTGAAGCTGAAGTGTCGAGCCGCAAATCAAAAGCAGCTAGCGCCAACAAGCAAAGATCGAAGGCCGGCGTTTCCTCTAAAGATCACGATGCGAAATCAAAAATCGATCTCGCGCGGGTTTCTGGCAAAGATGGCCAGGCGGGTCGCCTGCTCAAACAAATGAGTGGACGCAAACAGCAATTGGATGAAAAGGTCGATTCATTACACGTCAAAAAGCAGAGAGACGTTGGTATCTGGCTGGAGGGTGCCACAAGTAAACGCAACAGTTTGCTTGACGTTGGACCTCTGGAACTCGAGCTAGGAGAATATCGAACGCTGGCAACCCCGAACTTAATTGTGCCACCCAATGCCCGCATTGCGATTACTGGTGCTAACGGTATGGGTAAGTCGACGTTATTAGCTGCGCTCAAAGGTAAGCTTAACGTACCAGACGATCATCTGATTTACATGCCGCAGGAAATTTCAATGGTGCAAAGTCAGAATATCTTAGTAAGTATTAAAGCATTGCCGAAGCAGCAGCTTGGCCAGCTTATGACCATTGTGAGTTGCCTAGGATCTGATCCGAAAAACCTATTGAGCACGTCCTTGCCAAGCCCCGGAGAAGTCCGTAAGTTAATGCTGGCGCTCGGCATTGCGAGAAGGCCTTGGCTGATTGTCATGGATGAGCCCACCAACCATTTAGATCTGCCGTCTATTGAGGCGCTGGAACAAGCGCTAGAGAGCTGCCCTTGCGGATTGATATTGGTAAGTCATGATGAGAGCTTTCTCAGTAAGCTCGCCACCACCTATTGGCATCTGAGCGAAACGGCCGCGGGTTCAGTGTTGATCGTGTCCTAGTTCAGGCGATGCATAGAGTAGGGTAGGCCAAAGATTCTTGGTTGCAGAACGGCTTATCAGCGATCAGACCGAAGTTTTTGGGCCAGTCAATGAGTCCCTTGACAAACATGAGCCTGTTGGTGGCCAACCATGTTGGCTAATCGTTGCTGAGTGCTAGCAACCCTTCAATAGACTCGCTGCCTGCGTATTCTTCGAACTCGGTTACCTTATCCCTCATCGCGATGAAGCACATGCGATCGGCGAGTTCGTTGCCTTCGACCCCAGAATGACCTTTGACATGAATGATGCTTAGGTCAGCGGGAAGTTGAACAAAACATGCGTACATTTTTTTGATGAGTTCAGCGTTTGCCAAGACTTCATTTTTGCCGCGAGTCCAATTTTTTCGTTGCCATCCCGCTGCCCACTGGGTCATGGCTTTTACCGAGTAAGATGAGTCGCTAAGTATTTGAACTTTGTTGCCCTGCTTGATCAAGCCATCGGCTAACTTCATGGCTTCAAAGAGGGCGTTTAACTCGGCGGTGTTGTTGGTACCCTGATGGTAGAGTCCGTGGTATTTTGCATTAATGTTGCCAGACCGATAAACAACGACACCGGACGCCGCAGGGCCCGGGTTCGGATCACAACCGCCATCACAGTATATGTGGATGTCAAAACGCTCGTCCAACTCAAAGGCTGGACGCTTTTTTGAGGTCTTCGATGATTTTTTAGCAACGATACTTTTCTCGGGTGCTTGGCTAAATGCTTCTTCGGCCAGTGCGCGTGTCTCAAAGCCTTTGTACTTTGCGCCCTTGTGACCCGCCACCGATGCCTGTGCGGTTGGCCAATCCTCAAAGATACCCGTCTGTCGGCCTTCCCAAATTACATAATATTTCTTTTTTGCCACTTTAATTTAATGCCTGGGATTGTTGTGGTGAGTCGGCGTAATGATAACAGTGTACGACACAATTTGTGGATAGAGATATCGCGCCGCGTGAGTGATGCGACCTTCAAGCGATGCTGGTTTGCTGTCTCCTCGCGAGAAACCTTTCCTCGGCCATTTGGTCCGCAATCACACTTGTTGGCATCTCAGTTGATTTCGCTCGATGAAAAATTGACGTTAACGTTGCGCCAATGGCGGTCACTTCCTTTCGTACCCGGTCGACATTTCGCTCACCAAGCTGTTGGTGATGTATGTCGATGATGCCACCGGCGTTGATCACATAGTCAGGTGCATAGAGGATGCCAAGCTGTCTAGCTGTCTCGGCCATGTCCGGTTTACTGAGTTGGTTGTTTGCCGCGCCAGCAATGATACTTGCGCGTATTTCCTGAATTGAAGTGCTATTGATCGCGCCGCCCATAGCACAGGGTGCGAAAACGTCGACATCAAGGCGATGTATTTTGTTTTTGTCAACGACAGTCGCGGCAAAGCGCTCTTTTGCTTCATTCAGGTTGTCCTCGTTAACGTCGGCGACATAAACCCTCGCGCCTGCCTGCGTTAACAGTTTTGTAAGGTGCATACCGACATTGCCAACGCCCTGAACAGCAACAGAAATACCTGCTAAATCCGAATGCTGCAACTGATGTTTTACCGCAGCTTTGATGCCTTCGAATGTACCCATCGCGGTGTAAGGCGAAGGGTCGCCATGAAATTCATGCGCGCTGTGAATTCCTGACACCCATTGGGTTGTCTCGCCCATGATGGCAAGATCAGCGACGCTAGTGCCGGAGTCCTCAGCGGAAATGTAGCTGCCTTGTATCGAATCGATGAAATTTCCCATAGCGAGAAGCAACTCTTTTGATTTGTCTCTTCTGGGATTGCCGATGATGACAGCTTTGCCGCCACCGAGGGGTAACCCGGCAATGGCTGATTTGTAGGTCATACCTTTGGAGAGTCGCAGTACGTCGGTAAGCGCATTATTTTTGTTGCTGTACGGATACATTCTGCAGCCACCAAGCGCGGGCCCCAGATTTTGATTGTGAATGGCGATGAAGGCACGTAAACCCGTTGCCTTATCTTCACGGTAAGCGACCATCTGATGTTGATCGTAATCAGGATGTTTCTTAATGGATGAATCCGTTAGCTGTACCGAATTTTGTTGTCTCACGTTTGACTTGCTCCAGTGGTCTGGGTTTTTTTTGGCTTGGGGTGGCGCGCTTTATGCCGCGTGTACAAGGTTAACAACGTCGAGAATTTCTCCTCTGATTTGCTTTAAAAGTCTCTGTCGTTTTTGCTGTAGATGATCGATATGTTTCCATTTAACGTGACCATAACCGCGAATCTGCTCTGGTAAGCTCAGTAGTTCAATTGCCTGCTTTAAATTTCTTTGAGAGACATGTTTGATGACAGTTTCGATGTCAGCTTTGTAGTCTGCCATCACTTTTCTGTCTAGCTTCCTATCAGCGCTGAAGCCGAACAAGTCGAGTGACGTTCCCCTCAGGAACTTGAAAGGTGCGAGCAATTGGAAAGCGTATTTTGTGATCCACGGCATGCGCCTTTTGACGGGTTGTCCATTGCCATCAACTTTCGCAAGCAGCGGCGGCGCAAGGTGATAGGTGATCTTGTAGTCACCTTCGAACACATGATCGATTTCTTGCTGGAAGCGTTTGTCTGTGTGCAATCTTGCGACCTCATACTCGTCTTTGTAGGCCATGACTTTATAGAGGTATCGGGCGACGGCGATGGCGAGTTGATCTGCGGCGCCAACGGCGGCGTCCTTCTCGGCGACCTGATGGCAAATAGACCGATACTGTTGCGCATAAGATAAATTCTGATAATCGATCAGGCGGCGAGCTCTGTCCTCAATAATTTCTGCAAGAGTCTGCAGTGGCTTTTCGGTAGGGAGAACTTTGGCAATCTCGTTTACCGCAACCAGATTCGTTTTGGCCCTGCGTCCCCAGTTGAAAGCTGCGCGATTTAACTCAACCGCAACGCCATTCAATCCGATGGCTTCATTAAGCGCTTCGGCAGATACAGGTATCAAGCTTGATTGGTAGGCGTAGCCAAGTAGGAATAAATTACTGGCGATTGAGTCTCCGAGTAAATTAGTCGCAATAACTGAGGCGTCAATGAAACTGACTTTGTTTTTGCCAACCTCGTTATTAATCGTTTGCATCATTTCTTCGCGTGGAAAAACAGTATCTGGGTCGTTGATAAATGCAGCAGTCACTGACTCGGTAGCGTTGATGATCGCGTGTGAACGCTCCTCATTGACTTTTGCCATCGCCTCATCGCCAGCGGCCACCACGAGATCACAGCCGAGTAAAAGGTCCGCATCACCCGCGGGAATTCTCACTGCGTTAATGGCCTTTTGATTTAGCCCAACTCGAACATGGCTAACCACCGAGCCAAACTTTTGCGCGAGTCCAGTCTGGTTCATTGTCGAGCAGCCCTTGCCCTCAATGTGAGCCGCCATCGCGACAAGAGCTGTCACCGTGAGCACACCGGTACCGCCAATACCTGTTACCACAACGTTCCAGGGTTGCTGGTTGATATCGGGCAGCGTTGGTTCAGGGAGGGCAGGGAGATCGTCCTGATCTTGCTGGAGTGTGGTTTTTTTTAAGTTACCGCCTGTGACTGTAACAAAACTAGGGCAAAAACCTTTTAGACATGAATAGTCTTTGTTGCAGGCGCTTTGATCGATCAGGCGTTTCCTGCCGAGTTCGGTTTCAACCGGAACGACGGAAAGACAATTGGATTGAATGCTGCAATCTCCGCAGCCTTCACAAACAGCTTTGTTGATAAAAACTCTTACATTGGGATCTTCTAGTTCCCCTTTTTTTCGTCGTCTGCGCTTTTCTGCCGCACAGGTCTGTTCAAATATTAGAATGGTTGTGCCGGGGGTGTCTCTTAATTCTGTTTCGACTTGGATCAGATCGTCGCGGTGATCAAGTGAATAGCCTTGGAATGCACGAATGTTTTTGTGGCGACTCGGGTCGTCGGAGATGAGTGCGATTCGAGTGATGCCCTCACCACGCAGTTGCATGATCATTTGTTCGACAGACAAGTTGCCATCGACAGGTTGTCCTCCGGTCATTGCCACGGCATCGTTGTATAGGATTTTGTAGGTAATGTTGGCACCAGATGCGACTGCTTGTCGTATCGCGAGCAATCCAGAGTGAAAATAGGTGCCTTCTCCGAGATTCTGGAACACGTGTTTTGTCTCAGTAAACGCTGACTGGCCGACCCATGTGACGCCTTCGCCTCCCATCTGCGTGAAAGTTTCTGCTCGTCGATCTCCTTCTTCCCATGTCCCCATATAGTGACAGCCAATGCCGCCCAGCGTTCTGCTGCCTTCTGGTACCCTGGTGGACGTACTGTGTGGACAACCGGAGCAATAGTGTGGGACGCGGTCGAGTTTGATGCGAGGCGAGTCGAGCACCATTTCTTTGCGGTTGTAAAAGGCGAGCTTCTTGTTGATCGTATCGTCATTTGTGTCGTCGTGATAAAAGCGTTTTATTCTGCCGGCGATGGCGCGGGCGACCATCGCTGGCGTTAGTTCCGATATATTCGGTAGGAGGTCGCGACCTTCTTCATCAAACTCACCGATAACAGAAGGGCGTCTATCAACTGGCCAGTTGTAGAGTTGGCCTGTTAACTGGTCTTCTATGATTGAGCGTTTCTCTTCGACCACGAGTATTTCTTGCAGACCATCGGCAAACTCGTGGGTTGAAACGGGTTCAAGAGGCCAGCTCATGCCAACCTTTAAAACCCTCAACCCAATGGCGCCTGCCTTCCTGTCATCAATACCTAAATCTTCCAATGCTTGCATCACGTCTAAATAGGCTTTCCCGGTGGTAATAATACCGAGGCGTGGTTGTGTGCTATCAGTGACAATGTGATTGAGTTTGTTGACGCGAGCAAACTCTCTTGCTGCGTAAATTTTGAACTTGTTTAGACGAAGTTCTTGTTCAAGGGCTGTATCTGGCCAGCGGCCGTGCACGCCATCGGTAGGAAGCTGAAAGTCTTCAGGTATTGTGATGCTAACTCTGGCGGGGTCGATTTCGGCTGAAATGGCGGAATCCATGTTCTCGGTTATAGCTTTAAGCGCAACCCAGGCACCGGTATAGCGAGACATCTCCCACCCAAAAATACCGAGATCAAGCACCTCTTGCACGTTTGCTGGGTTCAACACAGGGATCGATGCGCCAATAAACATATGCTCAGATTGGTGCGGTAGGGTTGAGGACTTTGCTGCATGGTCATCGCCTGCGACAGCCAGTACGCCGCCGTACTTGGAAGTACCGAAGGCGTTGGCATGTTTGATCACGTCCATACTGCGATCAACACCAGGGCCCTTGCCATACCACATGCCGAACACACCGTCGTACTTGGCACCCCCAAAAAGGTTCACTTGCTGGCTACCCCAGACTGCGGTTGCAGCTAGGTCTTCATTCACGCCGGGTACGAATTTTATGTTGTGTTGTTTGAGGTAGTTGTCGGCTTTCCACATCGCCTGATCGACCCCGCCCAAGGGCGAGCCTCGATAGCCTGATATGAAGCCGGCCGTATTGATACCGCGTTCCGAGTCTCGTTGATGCTGCAGCATTGGCAATCGAACCAGTGCTTCTATTCCCGTCATGTATGCACGTGTTGTATCCAGTGCATATTTATCGTCGAGGGATATTTTGTGGCTCGCCCTGTTTTTGGCGGTATTGTTCGTTCTCAACTTCAACGGATCTACTCCGAAATATGAAGCCGTTATTGTAAGTGGCGCTGATAAGAAAATTTATGCTTTGTAATTCAATGATGTCTAATAAAGCGTAATTAATATTCGTATTATCAGTGTAATATGAATATATTATGCAAAAATATGTAATAGAGAGGTGTTTTGTGTCAGAGACAAAGACAGGGCTATCTAAGATTGACGTTCAGATTCTGACGCTTATTCAGCAGGATGCGAGCCTAACAACACAACAAATCGCTGATCAAATTAATATCTCTCAATCACCCTGTTGGCGACGAATTAGTCGATTGCAAGAAAAAGGCCTCATCACACGACGGGTCTCGCTGTTAGCGAGAGAGAAGCTAGGTATAGATGTTGTCGTATTCGCAACAATCAACTTGAGCGTCCAGGGTAGAAACAGTCTCGAAGAATTTGAGGAAGAGGTCAGTGTCTTGCCAGAGGTACTTGAGTGTTACACCATGGCCGGTACGTGGGACTACATGTTAAAAATCGTCACCAGAGACATAAGGCACTATGAGATTTTTGTTCGTGAAAAACTAACGAAACTAAAGCACATCGGCGAGGTCCATTCCCATATTGCTGTCACGGAGATAAAAAATACCACTGAATTACCACTTTCATCACAAGCTTAGGTTGATTTTGGTTGTTCTCAATCATTAAGTTGACGACAAAGTCAGGTTGTATTCTCCAAATATGTAACAGAACAAAGGGTGCTCAATCGTTTGTAGTATAGAACGTTATCAATAACCCTAACTGCATAAACGGTGTCCGGGACACATGGGTCGAAGGAAAATTTTGTGATTATTTATGCTTGTTACAGATCAGCCCAGCGGGTTCGGAATCGATTAGACATCCACAGGCAGATTTCCCAAATGTCAGCTAAGGGCTCTTCGGTATGAGGGTTAATCGCTTGATACGGCGGTGGTCCAAACTCTGGATTAATGGTCAGGAATGGTCGGCCCTCTGCAGCGCGGGCTTCAATTATCCGGTCCCACCAGACTTCAAAACGCTTGGTCCACCCGAGCCCTTTACCAATTCTGGGGTCCGGCACCTGAGCGGCTTGCGGGCTGCCAACCCGAGCATGAATATGATCAGTTCGCTCGATTGCCAAATCCATCATTTCAGCATAGGGCGATAGTTTTAAGGGGTTTTCAGCAACGTTAGTAAAGTGCGAAAAATCGGCTGTAATGCGTAACCAAGGCAGTGCTTCGAGGATCCGCTGTGTGGCCCATGGAGCATACAGACATCTCGTGCGATGGGTTTCAAAGACCACTTGTGCATCAACTTCCTCAGCCATATTTTTAACCTCGCTAAAAAAGCGAATGCTGCGCTCAAGGTCAAACCAGTCACGTCCGGGATGGCAATTAATCAGCAGTGGGCGAGTACGTTTTACCGCATCTAATTGCTGGCGAAATGCCGCCTCGTCGTCGCAAAACATCATGGCCACATAATCAAGACCGTGAAGCTCGAGGAGCTCGCCGAAGCTATCTGGGTCCATGCCAATCTGACTACATTCTACGCCGTCGTACCCGGCGGCGGCATAAGCTTCAAGACGGGCAGGCATGTCTCCGAGGTGTTCCATCCCCCAGTCACACTTGAGTAGTTTTAGTTCCATAACACCTCCGGTTTTCTAAACTGTCTCATGATTTTGATTCAGCTGGCTATTGATTTGTCATTTTTTTACCAGGTATGTTTACGGCGCCCTCACTTGTTGGTGCGCACCTAACCCTTGTCTGGATAATTAAAACAATGAAATATTCGATTGTCGTCTGCTGTCAAAATCAATTAGTCTCATTATCGTCTGTGTCGATGGTACTTCGATAGTGCCCCGTTGGTATTTATGGCGTTTACCTTTCAAAGCTCTGCCCGTGGTCAGCTTGAGCAGATGGTTTTAGATGACCGATTTAAACTGCTAACGCAGTTACCGCTATTTGCGCCAATGGAAATAGGTTTAGGGCTGTTTGCTTATCTATTATTTTTCGGTAGCACCTGGTTGTATCTGGGGGGTTCCCTTCACGTTGCTGGGATGTTGTTGATCAATGGTTTTGCCATATATCTCTCGTTCACACCTTTGCATGATGCCACCCACAGAACAGTTTCTAGACATCGTGGGGTCAACGATGCGGTAGGCACGGTTTGCTGTCTATTGCTTCTGCCAGGGATTACGACACGGGTGTATCGTTACCTCCACCTTGAACATCATCGCTATGCTGGCAATTTGAGCAAGGACCCTGACGAGCCGTTTGTGTCTGCGCCAAATTGGGCGCTACCATTTGTGTTGGCTGGCTTAGATGTGCTTTGGGTCACATGGTATGTAAAGCATTGGTATGCTCGTCCGAATGGCGAACGGCTAGAGTTCGTGCTTGGCATCGTATTTTACATAAGTGTTCACCTCGGTTTTCTGCTCTCGCCCTATGCGCTAGAGTTTGTGCTGTGTTTTGTCATTCCCCAACGTTTAGGTCTATTTTACGTATCATGGTTTTTTGCCCACATTCAGCATGTCGAAGGTGTTGAATGGGAGATGGCGCCGCTTCAAACCACTTACAAGATTCAGGCGGGTTGGCTCTCCAATTTGCTGATGATGGGTCAAGCCACGCACTGCATTCATCACCTAGCGCCGTCGGTACCTTATTATCGTTATCATCTGGCATGGGCCATTGGAAAACAGATCTTTGAAGCTGAGATCCCAACTCGAAACCTTTGGCGCGGGTCCCAATCTGAGTCAGCGCTGTCCTTTGATTTCCGCCGCTTGATCAGAGGTTGCTGGTTAATGCGCCGCGAACCTGCATTGCAATAGCAGCCTCGTTAAGTATATTAACGCGCAATCGATAAATGACTTAAAGAGGAATGACCCATGGAAATGCCCAACATCAATCTGTTGTCCATCACCCCGATATATATTGCCCTACTAGGCATACTATTTGTTCCCTTCACCAT
>CAJXBG010000089.1 GCA_913050215.1 uncultured Gammaproteobacteria bacterium | reverse complement strand
CCGAACAGTGGGCGCTGGGGTTGTTGTTAAGATCCACGAGTAAGACCTGATATCTGAGGTTGGTGAAGTGCCAGGTAGTATCTGCCTTGGCACTTTGTTATTTTGGCCTCTTGATAGTGTTTGCCTGAAGGCCAGTAGCTCAATTGGCAGAGCAGCGGTCTCCAAAACCGCAGGTTGGGGGTTCGATTCCCTCCTGGCCTGCCAGTAAAGGCAGGCGTCGGAACTTCTAGCGAGCTTGTAAAGAAGCGAGTGAAAGAAGACAGCTGCAGCAAGTAATCGTCAAGGCGTGAATGTAAAAATATGAATGCAAAGACAGAAACGACAGCCCATAAACTTGACCCTTTGCTCTGGGTAGTCATTGCGGCAATCGTGCTGGGTGGAGTTTACGCAAACACAATTTACGCATCAGTGACCTTGATCATCAGGGCGTTGGCTGGCGTTGGCATTTTTGCTGTCGCGATTGCGATAGCGATGCAAACAGCGTCTGGCAAGTCGGCCTGGAACCTTCTGAAGGAAGGTCGGGTAGAGATACGAAAGGTGGTATGGCCTACCCAGCAAGAAACAACACAAACAACACTGATTGTTGTCGTGGCGGTTTTTCTTGTTGGTTTGTTGTTGTGGGGTTTGGATTCACTGCTGAGCTTCGGTGTTCAAGCGGTAATAGGTTAAGTAGGAGAACGCTTTGTCAATGAGATGGTATGTTGTTCACGCTTATTCCGGCTTCGAGAAGCAGGTCATGCGTGCATTGCACGAGCGCATAGAGTTGAACGGCTTGCAGGACAAGTTCGGAGAAATTCTTGTTCCCGCTGAAGAAGTTGTTGAGATGCGTGCCGGCAA
Source organism: uncultured Gammaproteobacteria bacterium (assembly GCA_913050215.1). GTDB lineage: Bacteria > Pseudomonadota > Gammaproteobacteria > Pseudomonadales > Azotimanducaceae > UBA4582. The sequence continues at coordinate 14,992 of CAJXBG010000089.1, read as the reverse complement.
AAAACGTCGAAGCGAACGTAAATTCTTTCCCGGTTATGTGCTGGTTGAGATGGATCTCGACGATGTCAGCTGGCACTTGGTAAAAGAAACGCCGAAAGTGTTGGGGTTCATCGGTGGTAAAGCTGATCAACCTGCACCGATCACCGATGCAGAAGCTGCGACGATTCTTCAGCGCGTCCAAGCGGGTAGTGAGCAGGCGACACCAAAGACTGTATTTGAACCTGGAGAGCTTGTCAGAGTTATTGACGGGCCGTTCAACGACTTCAACGGCGTGGTCGAAGAAGTTAATTATGAAAAGAACCGTTTGCATGTTGCGGTAACAATTTTTGGCAGATCAACCCCCGTCGAGCTTGATTTTGGTCAAGTTGAGAAGGGCTAGAAAGAAACGAATTGACTCACCTGAGGGCAACCTTTAGCCGGGTTGTTTTCTCAAAAGGGGACCTGAAGCGATATCTTCATTGCTATCGACGTTCAGGGTTAGCACCCACAGGAGATTTATATGGCTAAGAAGATTGATGCATACATAAAACTGCAGGTCCCTGCAGGTCAAGCAAACCCAAGTCCTCCCGTTGGTCCTGCACTGGGTCAACACGGGGTAAATATCATGGAGTTTTGTAAAGCGTTTAACGCTGAAACCCAAGGTATGGAGTCCGGCATGCCGGTGCCTGTGGTCATCACCGTTTACAGTGATAAAAGTTTCACTTTTATCAAGAAAACACCGCCTGCTTCTGTTCTTCTGAAGAAGGCTGCTGGTATCCCAAAGGGCAGCCCAACGCCTCATACTGAAAAAGTGGGTAAGGTAACTCGCGCGCAGCTTGAAGAAATAGCGACTATGAAGATGCCGGATTTGACTGCCAATGATATGGATGCGGCGGTGAGAACGATTGCCGGTAGTGCAAGAGCCGCAGGTATTGAAACAGAGGGAGTTGTTTAAGATGGCCAAGCTAAGCAAGCGAATTAGAGCTTTCAAAGAAAGAATCGAGGAAGGCAAAGCTTACCCTCTCGAAGAAGCGGTAACGATCCTTTCTGAGTTGTCGAAGGTGAAGTTTAAAGAATCCCTAGATGTCAGCATTAACCTTGGCGTTGATCCTCGTAAGTCCGATCAGGTTGTTAGAGGCGCAACAGTGCTGCCTAATGGCACTGGCAAAGATGTCCGAGTAGCAGTATTTACCCAAGGTGAAAAAGCTGATGAAGCAAAAACTGCCGGTGCAGACATCGTTGGTATGGACGATCTGGCAGATTCCATCAAAGGCGGGAACCTCGACTTTGACGTGGTGATAGCTTCTCCAGATGCGATGCGCGTTGTGGGTCAGCTCGGCCAAATACTCGGGCCAAGAGGTCTGATGCCTAACCCCAGACTTGGCACGGTCACGCCAGACGTGGTGGAGGCAGTGAAAAATGCGAAAGCGGGTCAGGTTCGTTACAGAACTGACAAGAACGGCATTATTCACGGTGGTATTGGCCGCGTCGGTTTTGAACCATCTGCCATTAGAGAAAACCTTGAAGCATTGCTGATTGATCTGAAAAAAGTGAAGCCTGCTTCTGCAAAAGGTACATACGTTAAAAAAGTTGTGCTTTCGACCACGATGGGAGCCGGTATTCCTATTGATCAAGCATCTCTTGAGTTTTAGTTTGGCGACTACTGCCTAGAACAAAAACTGTAGAAACTTTGGGGCTAAGGTGCGACGAGTACAAACATGTTTTGGCTCACTGCAACTTGGCCCGTCAAAGACCGTAGGTCCGATTGTTTTTTGATATTTGTGAAACAAATGAAAAAAATAGTGGGTTAATGTTCGAGCGAATGCCTACGCAGACGGTGAACCCGATTCGAAATTGAATCTTAGCGCCGTGTTGGACCCCTCATGAATTTTGTGCGGGGCAATTAAACAAGTCACAGGAGTAAGTAACTGTGCCTATTGGGCTAAAAGAGAAACAAGCGATTGTTGCGGAAGTGAATGAAACCGCGAGCAGTGCACTCTCTGCTGTTATGGCTGATTATCACGGAGTGTCTGTTTCTGACATGACAACTCTGCGAAAAGATGCCAGAGAAGCAGGAGTCGAAGTTCGTGTCATTCGTAATACGTTGGCAAAACGCGCGTTTGAAGGTACTGAGTTTGAGTGCCTGAATGATGCTCTGTTAGGACCGAATATCATTGCATTCTCGATTGAAGATCCAGGCGCTGGTGCCAGGGTATTCAAGGCATTCGCAAAAGAGAATGACGCTTTTGAGATTCGTGCTCTAAGTGTTGGTGGTCAACTTCTACCAGCCGAGCAGATAGATGCGCTTGCAACACTACCAACTCGCGACCAAGCGTTGTCGATGTTGATGTCAGTGATGCTAGCTCCAGTAACGAAATTGGCACGTACATTCAACGACGTCCCGGGTCAAATTACCCGAGTCGTGTCGGCTGTCGCGGACCAAAAGCAACAAGAAACTTCTTAACTAAATTAAACGGAGAAAGGACTCATGTCTTTGTCTAAAGATGATATTTTGAATGCAATTGCTGAAATGAGCGTGATGGACGTTGTAGAGCTCGTCTCAGCTATGGAAGAAAAATTTGGTGTATCTGCCGCTGCTGCTGTAGCTGCTGCACCTGCCGCTGGCGGCGACGCTGGTGGTGCCGCTGTTGAAGAGCAGACGGAATTTGAAGTGTTAATCACTTCTGCTGGCGAAAAGAAAGTTAACGCCATTAAAGTTGTTCGTGGAATCACAGGTCTTGGCTTGAAAGAAGCTAAAGAACTCGTCGACAACGCTCCTTCTACTGTCAAAGAAGGCGCGAGCAAAGACGAAGCTGAAGATATCAAAAAGCAGCTTGAAGAAGCAGGTGCTTCTGTAGAAGTGAAGTAATCCGGGACCTCGGTCTTGGAACTAGTCAGCAGGAAAGGCTGGCGATCTTTACGATCGCTCGGCCTTTTTGTGCTTGACAATTTTATTTGCGCTACCGGTTTTGCCGTTAGCGATCGTCGCGAAAAAATGATCTAGCCTGGAGGCATTGATGGCCTATTCATACACAGAGAAGAAACGTATTCGCAAGAATTTTGGTAAATTACCAAGGGTAATGGACATACCATACCTGCTTGCGATTCAAGTCGAGTCTTACAATGAGTTTTTGCAGGAAGAAATTCCCGTCGAAGACAAGATATTAAAAGGCTTGCACGCTGCGTTTAAATCGGTGTTCCCTATCGTTAGCTATTCAGGTAGTGCTGGGCTCGAATACGTCAGTTATCGGCTGGGTAAGCCGGCATTCAATGTTAAAGAGTGTCAACTGCGTAGCGTAACTTACTCCGTCCCGCTACGAGTAAAAGTTCGGCTGATTATTTACGACAAAGATTCGTCTAATAAGGCGATTAAAGATATTAAAGAGCAAGAAGTGTACATGGGTGAGATTCCGCTCATGACCGACAATGGCACCTTTGTGATTAACGGGATCGAGCGGGTTGTTGTTTCTCAGCTGCATAGATCTCCCGGCGTGTTCTTTGATCACGACAAGGGTAAAACTCACTCTTCAGGTAAGTTGCTGTATTCCGCACGAGTGATTCCAATGCGTGGTTCATGGCTGGACTTCGAATTCGACCCGAAAGACTGTGTGTTTGTGCGGATTGACCGACGTCGAAAGTTACCGGCAACCGTATTGCTGCGCGCTCTCGGCTATAGTTCTCAGGAAATTCTAGAGTTGTTCTTCGATAACGATACTTTCCACGTCGATGAAGACGGTTTCCGTCTAGAACTCATCCCAAGCAGGTTGCGTGGCGAAACGGCTCAATTCGAGATTCAAGACGGTAAGGGCAACGTCATCGTCGAAGAAAGCACGCGTATCACAGCGCGTCATATTCGTGAGATCGATAAAGCAGGACTTACGTCTTTAAACGTGCCTGTTGAGTATGTCTGTGGGCACGTCACCGCGGAAGATGTGGTCGACGCCGAGACCGGTGAAATCTTACTGCCTTGTAATACGCTCGTCACCGAAGAAGTGCTCGAAAAGATCAGGGAGTTTGGCCTTGAATCGTTCGACACAATCTATACAAATGACTTGGATTGCGGTCCATTTATTTCCGATACGCTCAACGTCGATCCAAGCACGAATCGTCTAGAAGCACTCGTTGAAATTTACCGCATGATGCGTCCCGGTGAGCCGCCTACGAAGGACGCCGCCGAAAATCTGTTTACTAACTTGTTCTTCGCGCCAGAACGTTACGATCTGACCGCTGTTGGCCGAATGAAGTTTAATCGACGTTTGGGTCGAGAAGAAGAAGTGGGAGAGGGCACGTTAAGCAATGATGACATCGTTGATGTTGTGCGTTGCCTGATCAATATTAGAAACGGTAAAGACACCGTTGACGATATAGACCATCTTGGAAATCGACGGGTACGTTCAGTCGGCGAGATGGCCGAGAACGCTTTCCGTCTTGGTCTCATCCGAGTTGAGCGAGCGGTTAAGGAACGATTGAGCTTGGCAGAATCCGAAGGTCTAATGCCTCAGGATCTGATCAATGCGAAGCCCGTAGCGGCTGCCGTAAAAGAATATTTTGGCTCGGCACAGCTTTCGCAATTTATGGACCAAAACAATCCATTGTCAGAAGTTACTCACAAGCGAAGAGTTTCGGCGTTAGGGCCAGGTGGTCTTACGAGAGAGCGAGCCGGATTCGAAGTTCGTGACGTTCACCCAACGCACTACGGTCGGGTATGTCCAATTGAAACGCCTGAAGGGCCAAACATTGGTTTGATCAATTCTCTGGCTTCCTACGCAAGAACGAATTCTTATGGATTCCTCGAGAGTCCTTATCGGAAAGTGATAGACGGTAAAGCAACGGACGATATTGAATATCTTTCTGCTATTGTGGAAAGCGACTACATCATCGCCCAGGCCAGTGTGCCACTCGACGACGATGGCAACATTGTTGATGACCTAGTGGATGTAAGGCATCAGGGTGAATTCACGAAATCACCTAAGTCCAGCGTTAACTTTATGGATGTGTCGCCCCAGCAGGTTGTATCGGTTGCGGCATCACTGATACCTTTCCTTGAGCATGACGACGCTAACCGGGCTCTAATGGGTTCAAATATGCAGCGTCAGGCTGTGCCTACACTGAGAGCGGAAAAGCCGCTGGTGGGTACCGGCATGGAAGGCATTGTTGCACGCGACTCTGGGGTTTGTGTCGTTGCACGGCGAGGCGGGGTTGTTGAAACCGTTGATGCTGCGCGCATTGTTATTCGTGTGAGTGACGCAGAAACGGCTTCCGGTGAAGCTGGCGTGGACATATACAATCTGACCAAGTACACCCGGTCAAATCAGAATACGTGTATTAACCAAAAGCCGCTTGTGAGTGAAGGCGATAAGATTGCAGCAAATGACATTCTTGCCGACGGTCCTTCTATCGATATGGGAGAGCTGGCCCTTGGTCAGAACTGTCGAATCGCATTTATGACCTGGAATGGTTACAACTTTGAGGACTCCATTTTGGTGTCCGAGCGGGTCGTAAAAGAAGATCGTTTTACGACGATACACATACAGGAATTGACCTGCGTTGCGCGTGATACAAAGTTGGGCTCCGAAGAAATTACCTGCGATATTCCTAACGTGGGTGAAGGTGCGCTTTCCAAGCTTGATGAATCGGGCATTGTTTATATCGGTGCAGAAGTTGGTGCCGGTGACATACTCGTTGGTAAGGTCACGCCGAAAGGTGAAACTCAGCTTACGCCAGAGGAGAAACTCTTAAGAGCGATCTTTGGTGAGAAAGCATCAGACGTGAAAGATACCTCTCTTAGAGTACCAAGTAGTTATAACGGTACCGTGATTGATGTTCAGGTCTTTACCCGAGATGGTATCGACAAGGATCATCGAGCGCTGGATATTGAGCGTCACGCTTTGGAAGACGTACGTCGAAATATAGAAGAAGAGTACAGAATTATTCAAACGGCAACGTTTGAGCGTCTTGCCGATTCCATAACAGGAAAGGTTGTAATCGCTGGCCCCGAACTCAAGAAGGGTGACAAGATTACTGATGAGTTCCTAAAGAACCTGCCGGCTGATGACTGGTTCAAAATCCGCATGGATGGTGACGACCTCAATGCTCAGATCGAACAGGCTGATCTTCGATTGAAAGAGCGCCGAGCAGACCTGGATGAACGGTTCGCTGAGAGTAAGCGTAAGCTTGAAAGCGGTGATGACCTAGCACCTGGGGTACTCAAGATTGTTAAGGTGTATCTGGCAATCAAACGACGAATTCAGCCCGGTGACAAAATGGCGGGTCGTCATGGTAATAAGGGTGTGATCTCGGTTATTAAACCCGTTGAAGACATGCCGTTTGACGAAAACGGTGAGCCAATCGACATCGTATTGAACCCGCTAGGTGTTCCAAAGCGAATGAATGTCGGACAGATCCTTGAGACTCACCTGGGTTGGGCTGCGGACGGGCTTGGCCTAAAGATTGGTCAAATGCTAGATGCTCAACGTGCCGTCGAAGAGGTGCGAGAGTTCTTAGGTAAGGTCTACAACACAAGTGGTCGAAAAGAAGACTTGGATTCCTTTACGGATGCTGAAATTCTTGAAATGGCTGGTAACCTGCGAGGCGGTGTTCCCATGGCCACCAGTGTGTTTGACGGCGCTGCCGAGTCAGAAATCAAACACATGCTAGAGCTAGCTGATCTGCCTACTAATGGTCAGACAAACTTGTTTGATGGCACCACTGGCGAACAGTTTGACCGCCCGGTGACAGTCGGTTTCATGTATATGCTGAAGCTGAACCACTTGGTTGATGACAAGATGCACGCACGTTCAACCGGTTCTTACAGCTTGGTTACACAGCAGCCACTCGGTGGTAAAGCACAGTTCGGTGGTCAGCGATTCGGTGAAATGGAAGTTTGGGCGCTGGAAGCATACGGTGCGGCTTACACGTTGCAGGAAATGTTGACTGTTAAGTCCGACGATGTCCACGGACGAACCCGGATGTACAAGAACATTGTTGATGGTGATCATCGTATGGAACCCGGTATGCCGGAGTCTTTTAATGTGCTGGTTAAGGAGATACGTTCACTGGGTATCGATATAGAGTTGGAAAACGACTGAGCGGTTGGTTCAGTTAAATATATCGATGAAAAGTGATTCTCCGGAATTAGACAAAGTAGAAATTAATTAAGGTCGGGCAAACACCCGGTGGAGGAAAGTCTTGAAAGATCTTCTTAACATACTTAAAGCACAAGGTCAGACAGAAGAATTCGATTCGCTCAGAATCGGATTAGCGTCCCCTGAAATGATTCGGTCCTGGTCATACGGCGAAGTTAAAAAACCTGAAACCATTAATTACCGAACATTTAAACCAGAACGCGACGGTTTGTTTTGTGCCAAAATTTTTGGACCAACCAAAGACTACGAGTGTCTTTGTGGTAAGTACAAGCGATTGAAGCATCGCGGCGTGATTTGTGAAAAGTGCGGCGTAGAAGTCGCGTTGGCAAAAGTAAGACGCGAAAGGATGGGTCATATCGAGCTCGCCAGCCCGGTTGCTCATATCTGGTTTTTGAAGTCGTTGCCTTCCCGAATTGGTCTGCTGATGGACATGACCCTGCGCGATATCGAACGGGTACTCTATTTTGAGTCTTTTGTTGTTGTTGATCCAGGGCTCACCAGCCTTGAAAAGCGTCAGCTCCTGACCGATGAACAGTACTATGAAGCATTGGAAGAATTTGGTGATGAGTTTGAAGCCAAGATGGGTGCCGAAGCGATTCAGGACCTGATGAAAGATATGGATGTTCGTGAGGAGATTACGAATATTCGTGAAGAGTTGCCTCAGACAAACTCAGATACAAAGATTAAGAAGCTCACCAAAAGACTCAAGTTGATGGAAGCGTTTGATAACTCTGGTAATGAGCCTGAGTGGATGATCTTTACAGTGCTGCCAGTGCTGCCGCCAGATCTTCGGCCGCTGGTGCCGCTGGAAGGTGGACGTTTTGCAACCTCAGACTTGAACGATCTGTACCGACGGGTCATTAACCGAAACAATCGTTTAAAGCGACTTTTGGATCTTTCTGCACCGGATATCATCGTGCGGAACGAAAAACGTATGCTGCAGGAAGCAGTTGACGCGTTGTTGGATAATGGTCGACGTGGTAGAGCGATTACCGGTACAAATAAGCGACCACTGAAGTCTCTTGCGGATATGATTAAAGGTAAGCAAGGCCGATTCAGACAGAACCTATTGGGTAAGCGGGTCGACTACTCCGGTCGTTCCGTGATTGTGGTCGGGCCAAGCCTTCGACTGCATCAGTGCGGTCTGCCAAAGAAAATGGCACTTGAGCTATTCAAACCATTCATTTTCGGCAAGCTTGAAGCAAGAGGTCTGGCGACAACCATCAAGGCTGCAAAGAAGATGGTTGAGCGCGAGACAGCGGAAGTATGGGATATTCTGGCTGAGGTCATTCGGGAACATCCGGTGCTGCTCAACCGGGCACCGACTCTCCACAGGCTAGGAATTCAGGCTTTCGAGCCAGTGCTGATTGAAGGAAAAGCAATTCAGCTCCATCCACTTGTTTGTACTGCCTACAACGCTGACTTTGATGGCGACCAGATGGCGGTCCATGTTCCTCTGACGATCGAAGCACAACTTGAAGCGCGTGCACTGATGATGTCGACAAATAACGTGCTGCTCCCCGCCTCGGGCGAGCCTGTTATTGTGCCTTCGCAGGATGTTGTGCTTGGTGTTTATTACATGACTCGAGAGAAGATCAACGATCTCGGAGAAGGCATGGCGTTTGCGGATGTTGAAGAAGTCTTTCGTGCCTATAGGGCTGGAAAGGTCGGTCTTCAGGCCAAGGTCAAAGTCCGCGTTAAGGAAACAATCAAAAATCATGATGGCGAATTTGTCACGTCGACAGAAGTGAAAGACACGACGATTGGCCGGGCGCTGTTGTACGAAATAGTGCCTGATGGGTTGGCATATGACCATATCAACCGCCCGCTCGGTAATAAGGACATGTCTGGTCTGATTAATGTCTGTTATCGAACAGTTGGATTAAAAGAAACGGTTATATTTGCTGACCAACTGATGTACATGGGTTACGAATACTCAACAAGGTCGGGCGCATCTATCGGTGTAGAAGACTTTGTGATTCCAAAAGAGAAAGCACAGATCATTGGTGAGGCGGAAGCCGAAATTACTGAGATAGAATCTCAATATGCCTCCGGTCTGGTGACTCAGGGCGAGAAGTATAACAAGGTGATTGATATCTGGACTCGCGCCAACGAACTTGTTGGTGCTGCGATGATGGATACACTGAGCACAGAAACTGTGATCAACCGTGAAGGTGAGGAAGAAGAGCAAACATCGTTCAATAGTGTCTGGATGTACTCAGACTCAGGTGCTCGAGGCTCCCCCGCACAGATTCGTCAGCTATCAGGTATGCGTGGTCTGATGACCAAGCCAGATGGTTCTATTATCGAAACGCCCATCACCGCGAATTTCCGTGAAGGTCTCTCGGTAATGCAGTACTTTATTTCGACTCACGGTGCGCGTAAAGGTTTGGCGGATACAGCGTTGAAGACAGCTAACTCCGGTTATCTCACGAGGCGACTCGTTGATGTGGCGCAGGATCTAGTTGTTACTGAGGTCGATTGTGGCACTGAGAACGGCTTAACCATGACCGCTGTAATCGAAGGCGGTGACGTTGTTGAAGGTCTGGGTAATCGGGTGCTTGGTCGTGTAATCGCGGTTGATGTTTTCAATGCCGCTGGCGATGAAGTCCTGATTCCAAAGGGCACAATGATCGACGAGCAATGGGTCACAAAGATTGATGCGATGACCATTGACGAAATTAAAGTTCGAAGCGCAATCACTTGTGACACGCGTTATGGTGTTTGCGGTCACTGTTACGGTCGTGATCTCGGTCGTGGACATCTCGTTAACATTGGTGAAGCGATCGGAGTTATCGCAGCACAGTCAATCGGTGAGCCCGGTACTCAGCTCACCATGCGTACTTTCCACATTGGTGGTGCGGCGTCACGTGCGACAGCGATAGATAATATTCAGGTTAAGCATGCCGGTGATATTCGTCTCCACAACCTAAAAACTATCCAGAAAGAAAACGGCGACTTTGTTGCAGTTTCTCGTTCCGGTGAAGTTGCGGTGGCAGATGAAGAGTCAGGGCGAGAAAGGGAGCGGTACAAGATTCCATATGGTGCAGTGCTCAAGAAAGGGCATGAAGCAGCTGTAGATGCTGGTGAAATTGTCGCTAACTGGGACCCACACACTCACCCGATTGTGACTGAGGTTGAAGGTAAGGTTGTTTTCGAGAATATGGTTGAAGGTGTGACCATTCGAAGGTTAACCGATGAATTGACAGGTCTTTCCAGCATCTCGGTAATTGATCCAAAAGAACGACCGAGCGCTGGTAAAGATGTCAGACCGGCGGTTCGCCTTGTCGATGACGAGGGTGAAGCGCTGCTGTTGGCTGGAACTGATATGCCGGCACACTATTTCCTTGAAGCAAATGCCATCTTAAGTCTTGAGAATGGTGATCATATTGCGATTGGTGACGTGATAGCACGGATTCCTCAAGAAGGTTCAAAAACCCGTGACATTACCGGTGGTTTGCCCCGTGTTGCTGATTTATTCGAAGCAAGAAAGCCCAAAGACTCAGCTGTATTGGCTGAAATCAGTGGCACAGTGAGTTTCGGTAAGGAAACGAAAGGTAAGCGTCGCTTGGTCATCACGCCGATCACAGAAACTAGCGATCTGCCGGAAGGTGCTGATCACTACGAAGTACTGATTCCCAAATGGCGTCACATGACGGTATTTGAGGGTGAGAACGTTGAGAAGGGTGAAGTTGTATCCGATGGCCCGGAGAATCCTCATGATATTCTGAGACTCAAAGGTGTTGAAGAGTTGATGTCTTATGTCGTGAAGGAAATCCAGGACGTCTATCGACTGCAGGGTGTAATGATTAATGACAAGCACATTGAAGTGATCGTTTGTCAGATGCTCAGGAAGGTTGATGTGCTAGATATCGGTGAGTCCAACCTGATTAAGGGCGAACAAATGGAGTACGTGCGAGTACTCGAAGAAAACGATCGCCTGGCAGCAGAGGACAAGCAGCAGGTCAAGTACCAGCGTGTATTACTTGGTATCACCAAAGCCGCACTGGCAACGGAGTCGTTTGTTTCCGCAGCATCATTCCAGGAAACGACACGCGTCCTGACCGAAGCAGCGGTCACAGGTAAGCGTGATTATCTCCGAGGACTGAAAGAGAATGTGATCGTCGGCAGGTTGATTCCGGCGGGAACAGGTCTTAAGTACCACGCAGACCGACGTCGCAAGAAAGAATCGAATGAAGAGCGAAGCACAGTGTCTGCGTTGGAAGTTGAAGCAGCGCTGAGAGAAGAGCTCAATCAGACGGTTTCTGAATAGTAGGCTGAAGGTCCAGAGGGTGGCCTGAGAAGGCCGCCCGTGACCACCGGAGATTGCCATAAATCGGTAATTGAACCGGGAGTATTGACTCGCGAGGGCTTGATCTTTAGAATTCCGCCCTCGATTTTGTGGGGTGGTCCTTGCGTGTGATTATCGTGGGGGGCAATCAAACCCTTTGTTTAAAGTAATAATTGAACTTAATAGTTGTAATAAATAGTTGGAGTTAATTAGTTATGGCAAGAATCAACCAATTGGTTCGTAAGCCTAGAAAACGCAAGGTCGTAAAAAGTGACGTACCTGCATTGCAGGCATGTCCCCAAAGACGTGGTGTTTGCACCCGTGTTTATACCACCACACCAAAGAAGCCGAACTCTGCACTCCGTAAGGTTTGCCGGGTAAGATTGACCAACGGTTATGAAGTGACTTCATATATCGGTGGTGAAGGCCATAATCTGCAAGAGCACTCCGTTGTGCTTATCCGCGGTGGTCGTGTTAAAGACTTGCCAGGTGTGCGATACCATACTGTTCGTGGAACGCTTGATACAACTGGTGTCGCCAGTCGTATGCAGGGTCGATCCAAGTACGGTACCAAGCGACCAAAGACTTAATCGAAGCCGTCAAAACCGGACCCGATTAAAAATACCTCCGGAACTTGTTCCGGGAACCAAAAATTTTGAAACAGTAAGGCCGAGTCAATATCTCGGAGTAACCTGAAGGAGAAATAGAATGCCAAGACGTAGAGTCCCGGAAAAAAGGGAAATTCTTCCCGATCCTAAGTACGCAAACCAAACCCTCGCGAAGTTTATGAATCACGTCATGGTGAGCGGCAAGAAGTCAGTTGCTGAAAAAATCGTATACGGTGCATTAGATCGTATCAAGGAAAGAACTGGCGGTGATCCTCTCGAGACATTCGAAGCAGCGCTTGAAGCAGTCGCGCCCTCAGTGGAAGTTAAGTCACGACGAGTTGGCGGTGCTACTTATCAGGTGCCTGTTGAAGTGCGACCTTCAAGAAGAGGTGCACTTGCAATGCGATGGCTTGTCGATTCTTCGCGAAAGCGCGGTGAGAAATCAATGGCTCAGCGATTAGCTGGCGAGTTGCTCGATGCGGCCGAGGGTCGTGGCGCAGCTGCGCGTAAGAAAGAAGACACCCACAGAATGGCGCAGGCCAACCAAGCGTTCTCACACTACCGATTCTAGAATCGAGAAGAAGGGCAGCATCAGTCGGAGTAGAATCACTTACTCCGATTGCCCGGAAGATTTAGGAAAACTTCAGCGATACCCACCTGAACCCGGTCGCCTGCATTTCTGCTGTATCGTTGTCCATCAGACGGAATACACTTGTGCCAAGAACAACACCCATCAAAAGATACCGAAACATTGGCATTGTTGCCCATGTTGATGCGGGCAAAACCACCACGACGGAGCGGGTCCTGTTTTACACAGGGATCTCTCACAAAATAGGTGAGGTTCATGATGGCGCTGCTGTGATGGATTGGATGGAGCAGGAGCAGGAGCGAGGCATTACGATTACCTCGGCGGCAACCACGACGTTCTGGCAAGGTTCCAGCGCCCAATTTGAACAACACCGCGTCAATATCATTGATACTCCGGGACACGTCGATTTTACGATAGAAGTCGAGAGATCCTTAAGAGTGTTGGATGGTGCGGTTGTCGTTTTTTGTGGTACCTCCGGTGTAGAACCTCAGTCCGAGACTGTATGGCGCCAAGCCAACAAGTATGAAGTGCCCAGAGTTGTGTTCGTCAACAAGATGGATCGTGCTGGTGCCGATTTTTTGCGCGTCGTCGCGCAGATTGAAGATCGGTTGGGATCAACGCCGGTGCCGGTTCAACTCGCGATTGGCGCTGAAGATGACTTTGCCGGTGTAATTGACCTGATCAAGATGAAGGCGATTTACTGGAATGAGGAAGACAAAGGGCTGACATTCGAAGAACTGCCTATTCCTGAGACGTTACAAGATCTAGCTGACGAATACCGTGAGAAACTGGTTGAAGCCGCAGCTGAGGCTGACGACGACTTGATGGAGAAATACCTCGAGGGAAATGAGCTGTCCGTTGAGGAAATCAAGTCAGGCATACGAACACGAACGCTGGCCAATGAAATAGTGCCCGCACTGTGCGGCTCGGCGTTTAAGAACAAGGGCGTCCAGACGATGCTCGATGCGGTAATTGAATATTTGCCAGCACCAGATGAGGTGAAGGCTATCCGCGGTTTCGTTGATGACGCGGGAGAAAAGGAAGAGGTTCGCCAGGCCGAAGATGATGCACCATTTGCCGCGTTGGCTTTTAAAATAGCGACGGATCCGTTTGTCGGCGCATTGACGTTCTTCAGAGTTTACTCGGGTGTCCTTAATACGGGCGATTCAGTCTTTAACCCGGTAAAAGGCAAGAAAGAAAGAATCGGTCGAATGGTGCAAATGCACTCAAATGACAGACAAGAAATATCTGAAGTCCGCGCCGGTGATATCGCAGCAGCCATTGGGCTGAAGCAGGCGACAACCGGCGATACGCTCTGTGACGGAAACGATGTCATCACATTAGAAAGAATGGAGTTCCCCGAACCAGTTATCCATGTTGCTGTGGAGCCGAGATCGCAGCCCGACCAGGAAAAAATGGGCGTGGCACTGGGCAAATTGGCAGCGGAAGACCCTTCATTTAGCGTCAAAACAGACGAGGACACAGGGCAAACCATTATTGGCGGTATGGGAGAGCTTCACCTCGACATTATCGTTGATCGGATGAAGCGGGAATTTGGCGTCGAGGCAAATATTGGTAAGCCGCAAGTTTCTTACCGCGAAACGATCCGCAAAACAGTTGAGGCCGAAGGCAAATTTGTTCGGCAGACCGGTGGTCGAGGCCAGTACGGTCATGTCTGGATTAAACTCGAGCCTTTTGATGGTGAAAGCGGTTATGAGTTTGTGGATGAAATAGTCGGTGGGGTTGTACCTAGGGAGTACATTAGTGCTGTCAACAAGGGTATTCAAGATCAAATGGCCAATGGCATTCTCGCGGGTTTCCCCTTGCAGGGTGTGAAAGCAACGCTTTACGACGGGTCCTATCATGATGTGGATTCGAATGAAGTTGCCTTCAAGGTGGCAGGATCAATGGCTTTAAGAGCGGGCGCGCTTGATGCGAACCCGGCATTGCTCGAACCGGTGATGAAAGTAGAAGTTGTGACGCCAGAAGATCACTACGGCGATATTATTGGCGACCTGAATCGGCGTAGAGGCATTGTGCTAGGTATGGAAGATGTTCCGGCGGGTAAAGCTGTTCGCGCTGAAGTGCCGCTTTCAGAGATGTTTGGCTATGCTACCGCCATGCGCTCAGCAACGCAGGGTCGGGCAACTTACAGCATGGAGTTTGAAAGCTACAAGGAAGTACCGGCAAATGTTGCCGAAGCCATTATTGGTAAGAATTGATTCCAGATTCAGTGGAACAACTCAAATTCGAGAATTTTAGAACGCTGGATCGTTGGTCCGGTAATAATGATTGTTAATGACTGAGTACTAGACGAGGTGACGTATGTCCAAAGAGAAGTTTGAGCGGACAAAGCCGCATTTAAATGTCGGCACAATTG
>CAJXBG010000088.1 GCA_913050215.1 uncultured Gammaproteobacteria bacterium | reverse complement strand
TAACAAAGGACGTAACAAAAGCAAATTTATTAACCCAATTAGTCATTACTCATCGACCACTAAGAGATCATTCTCAATTTCCGCCGTCAGATAAAATTATTAGACACTATAGGTCGTACTTTTTGAGCCACGCAAGCAACAGCTTGTTTGCTTTCTCGGGTGCTTCTTGATGTAAAAAATGGCCTGCTCCTCTTATTCTCTCCACGCTAAGTCCTCCAGGAAAATCATCAGGGCGCGCAGCCGAATCGTATAGTTTGGCCGACATGCAGCCATCGTCCCAGCCCCCTATTGCTAGAGTTGGTGTGAGTGTCTTCAGCGCCATCGTGTTTTTGATGTTTTTAGCTTGAGCACTGCTGCTGTCAAAACTGTGCCTATAGTAAGTCAAAGCTGCTTCTTTCACTCCTGGTTGCCTGAACGTTTGTTTGATGGACTCCAGAGTCCGTTCGGGGATATCCCAGGTTGGAGACCAGTCGTGCCAGAGCTTCTCGATGAATTTCCAGTCTGATCGCTCCACCCACCAATCCGATAAGCCTCGCAATTGAAAAAACATTGTGTACCAGGATAGGAGAATTTGCCTTGGATTTTTACGAATCGCAACAGACAGGCCTTGTAAGGGAGGAATGGCAAAGGTGGTTAGCGAGAGCAGGCGGTCAGGAACGGTATTTGCCGTCAGGTAACCAATCACAGCTCCCCAATCATGTCCGACTAGATGGACTTTCTCTTCGCCGAGTTGATCAACCCAAGTAAGTACGTCTTCCACCATATGATTGAGGTGATAGTCACCATCAGCAGGCTGCGACTGCAGCTCATAACCTCGCATCATTGGTACGACGACACGATAACCAGCATCAACGAGCGTCGGTATTTGTTGGTCGTAGGAGTGATAGTTGTCCGGAAAGCCATGCAAACACAGCACCAACGGACCACTTCCGTCTTCAAACGCAGAAAACCTCAGCTGATTGTTCTTGAGGATTATTTGCTTCACAGCCTGCCCTGGATAGGAAAGGCCGTGGTCGGAAAGTATTGCATTTCAATATCCGAGTGCTGATGCATACCTATCGCGGTGAAAGCCTGCATTGCCATAACGCCCTTCCAAAGCTCTTGCTCGTTTGAGATAGAAACCTGCATCAAATTCGTCGGTCATACCTATACCGCCATGAATCTGGATTAACTGCGTCGACATTTCATGCAGATAATCGCTCAAACGTGATTTTGAGAGTGAGCACATCTGCGGGATGTTGTGCGCTTCTTCATCGATGGCTTGCAACGCAGCCTCGGCACATGAACGAGCAAGCTCGAGCCCTGTGAACAAGGCTGCGGCTCGATGGCCAAGCGCCTGAAAAGATCCAATGACCTCTCCAAATTGCTCACGCGTTTTCAAATACTCCAACGTCATATCGAAGGCTTGCGCAGCGCAGCCCAGCATTTCTGCACCGAGACCGGCTCGTGCTCGATCGAGAATGGCATCTAGGGGCTCCCAACCCTGATCAAGGACACCCAAAACAGCGTCGGCTGGAACTTCTACACCCTCGAAGGAGATGTTGGCGTAGCCACGACTGTCCATTGTCGAGATTAACTCGCGCTTGAGCCCTGGAGAATCTGCAGGAATCAAAAACAGTGTAATCCCGTTAGTATCTCCTTTTTCACCACTTGTTCTGGTGGCAACAACAAACGTTGTGGCAGCCATACCTTCCAGCACAAAGCCTTTTTTTCCATTCAGTCTGTATCCCGCGTCGGTGACCTGAGCTTTTAGTGAGATATCGGCGGGTGCATGTTGGTTCGATTCATCAATAGCCAGTGTCAGAATTTCACTGCCGTCAACTATTTTGGGTAGAAAGGTCTGTTTCTGCGTACCGCTACCAGCAATGTTAAGCGCCGTTGCGCCGACTAGAGCCGAGGCAAAGAGCGGTGATGCTGTAAGGTGACGCCCAAGTTCCTCCAACACGATGCCAAAAGCCAGGTAGTCCAGATCAGACCCGCCATATTCTTCTGGGACTAGGATACCGGTCCATCCCATCTCGATGATTTCCGACCAGGTTTGCGCATCAAAGCGTTGTTCAATGCAGCTGTCGCGCATGGCGCGAAACTTGTTCACTGGTGCTTGTTTGCTTGCCCAGATTTTTGCCTGGTCACGCATTAGTGTTTGTTCGTCAGTCAGTGCTGCCAATGTTGTTACTCCCACTGCTCAGTTGTGAAACTTGCTCAGCCTTGCTGGGTCGTTTCGGGTAATCCCAAAATGTTTTTGGAAATGATGTTGTATTGAACTTCGAAAGATCCCCCGGCAATGGAAGATGCCATGCCGTAAAGCCAAGCTCTCACTGTTTCCAACTCTTTCGCGTCAAAAGTATCGCCTTCCCAGCCGAGACCCTGGTCGCCCATGATCTCAAGTGTGAGGTCAGCACGAGTCTGAGAAACGTTTGTCGCTGAATTTTTTAGGATTGAGGCAGCAGCAGAAACCTCAACTTTACCTTTTGCTTCTGCAGCAATTCGAGCGAGTGTGAGTGAATGCGCCTGACGATCTATCAAGTGCTTGGTCAACCGTTGCCGGAGATCACCGTCATTGAGTTTGCCATCGCCGTCGACACCGATATAGCGCTTGGCGAGGTCTTGCATTGGCTCGGACCTAAACCCAGCCGTTCGGGCGCCAATCTGGCTTTGCCTTTCATGTTGCAACAGGCGCTTAACGACACTCCAGCCTTCGTTGAGCGGACCCAGAAGATCTGACTTTTCAGCGATGGCGTCATTGAAGAATGTCTCGCAGAATGCCGATGCACCTGAAATGAGTTTAATCGGCTGGGGGTCGACACCCTCCTGGTCCATCGGCAGCATGACAAAGCTAATGCCATTTCTCTTTTTTGCATCCGGGTCAGTTCTCACTACCGCACCACACCACTGGGATTGATGTGCGCCCGAGGTCCAGATTTTTGAACCATTGACCACGTAATGATCGCCGTCATCGACGGCGCGGGTGCGCAGTGACGCAAGATCTGATCCAGCGCCGGGCTCTGACAACCCGAGGCACCATTTTACCTCACCGCGAGCGATGGGAATGAGGTGCCGGATTTTTTGTTCCTCAGTGCCGTAGTCCAAGATGGTTGGCCCCACCATGGTCACGCCCATCAGTGCGATACCAGGAATTGGGTTAAACGCATCGGCGTTGGATAGCTCGTCATTAATGGTGCGTTCTTCCCGCTGGCCTAAACCCGCTCCGCCATATTCTTTGGGCCAGGTTGGCGCGCCCCAACCTTTTTCTGCGAGTCTCTGACGCCAGAGGTCATGATCGTCTTCAAGTGCTGCGGCATAGCCAACCGTTGCCGGATTCTGCCCTTTCAGAGTGCTTGGGAAATTATCTTTTATCCAGTCTTTGACGCCAGCTCGAAAATTCTGATTTTGTTCGCTCATGTTGGCTGCTTCCCTTTTCTAAATCGTTCCAGTGTTATTCGTTAGCGCATCTTATTCTTGATGCGTTCTCGACCATGTCTGACCGTAAGGTGTCGTTATACAATATTTCGTCATACAATACGGGTGTTCTTTTTCCCCCAATATCGATCCTTGAGTAATCGCTTGTACAACTTGCCGGTCGGCAGCCGCGGTAGCTCGGCTTCGAAATCAATGCTCCTTGGGCACTTGTAGTGCGCAACGTACTCGCGAACATACGCCATCAGTTCTGCTGCCAAAGCATCACTTGGCTCGATGCCCTCTGCTGGTTGCACGACTGCCTTTACTTCTTCACCCATTTCTTCGTTTGGCACTCCAAACACGGCGATATCTGCGATTTTTGGATGCATGGTTAGTGCGTCTTCGATTTCCTGCGGGTAGATGTTGACCCCACCGGAGATGATCATGAAGGTGGCTCTGTCGGTCAGGTAAAGAAATCCATCGTTATCTACATATCCAACATCACCCAACGCGCTCCAGTTGGCATGCTCTGGGTGTTGTACATCTTTCGTCTTACCCTCGTCGTTAAGATAGCTAAACGGCAACTGGGGCAATTCAAAGTAAACCAGACCTGGTTCACCGTTGGGGAGTTCGTTACCTTCCTCATCACAAATGTGAATCGTGCCGAGAATGGACTGACCGACGGTACCCGGTTTAGCCAGCCAAGCTTCGGGGGTCACATGAGTAAAACCGTTACCCTCAGTGCCAGCGTAGTACTCGTAGATAATCGGCCCCCACCAATCAAGCATTTTCTGTTTTACCTCACGAGGACAGGGTGCTGCCGCATGAACGGCGACCTTCAAGGACGATAAGTCAAAAACTTTCCGTTCTGCTTCATCAATCTTCAACATGCGGCTAAACATGGTCGGTACCCACTGGCTATGAGTTACCTGATGGTCCTGAATTGCCTGCAGGGCCTGCAGTTCGTTGAATTTGGGTAGCATGATCACTGTGCCGCCCAGTGCCTGCACGCCCGTGCAGAACCCGACCGGTGCCGAATGATAGAGTGGCGCAGGCGAAAGATAGACCGTATTTTGATCGAAACCCCAGAGGCTCTTTTGCAAGCCTCCAAGCACGCCGCTGTCGTCTGAAATTAATGATGAAGGTAGCGGTTTGAGAATACCCTTGGGCCGGCCAGTGGTGCCGGAACTATACAACATGAAGGTTCCTGCCGGTTCTTCATCCAAGTTTTTGGCCGGGTGTACCGAGATCGATTCGCTATAGTCTTCGTACCCCTCGACTGCCCCATCCACCATAAACCAGCGTTTAACAGCGGGACAACGCGCGGGAAGTTTGGCGGCTACTGCCGAGAGCTGGTTTGAACTGACCAGAACCTGCGAGTCCGAGTTGTCGACAATGTAAGCAGCTTCGTCCTCAGTCAGATACTGGTTCACCGTAGACAGGTACAATCCGGAACGTAGCGCAGCCCAGACGACTTCAAAAAACGCGAGATTATTCTCCATGAAAATGGATATGTGATCGCCTTTTCGTAAGCCCTGATACCACATTAACTGCGCCAACTGATTTGATCTGTCATCGAGTTGTTGGTATGTCACAGATTCACCCGTCGAGGCGTGCACGACCGCAGGCTTGTTGGGAAATACTTTCGACCAGTGTCCTGGGTACATGACACGACTCCTGTTTAGTCCGGTTCATCAACGACAGAGGACTCTCTGTCAGCATATAACTATGATACTAATATATCGCAACTACTTTAACAATTTCAATCTGTACGCTCAGAATTCCGGATACTCTCCTCTATATCGAATTATAAAAATTCCGCAAATATGGCGGGATATTCCTCTTTTAAGCATCAAGCAGCGGTCTGTCTTACAAGAAATGGCCCGAGCGAGTTTACATTTTCAGCAATAAACATGATACTAGTTAACAAACCCTAATTCCGAAGGTCAAAATGAATACCAGAAAAAAATATGATGGATTAATGTTTGATGCTGACAATCACTACTACGAAGCAGAAGACGCTTTTACTCGCTACGTGCCGGTCCGCATGCAGCGTCGCTGTGTCCAGTGGATTGAAATGAAGGACGGTAAAAGACATCATCTGGTCGCCGGTAAGATTAATCATTCCGTAGGTAACCCGACCTTCAACCCAGTTTCAAAACCTGGCGTTCTTCGCGAGTACTATCACGGTAACCCAAGGGGTAAAACATTCGTTGAACTGACCCATGGTTCACTGGAGCCAATGCCACCTGAATATATGGACCGGGATGCGAGAGTCGAAAGAATCAAGGAACAGGGTCTCGAGGGTGCATGGTTGTTCCCAACTGCTGGAATTCTGTATGAACAGCCCATGGTTCACGATATCGATGCGATGTGCACCCTGTTTGAAGGCTTCAACCGCTGGCTCGATGATGACTGGGGGTTCAACTACAAAGACAAACTGTTTGCTGCGCCCTACATCACTCTTGCAGATGTGGACTTTGCGTGTCGCGAATTGGAGTGGGCGTTGGAACGGGATGCCCGTGTATTGGTGATGCGACCTTCTGCTGTCTGTACGCGTGATGGTTATTTTGCTGCATCAGATGAACGCTTTGATCCTTTTTGGGCAAGAGTCAACGAAGCCGGGATTACCGTCGTTGCGCATGTTGGTGCGAATAACTATTCAGCAAATGGTTACGGTGGGAATGCTGCGCTGCAAGCACTTGGCGGTGGACGCAAACCCACAGTAGCTGGTCTGATTGGCGAACGCGCTATCTACGATTTTCTGTTAACACTCGCCTATGACAAGCTTTTTGAGCGTTTTCCTAACCTGCGCATTGCTTCAGTTGAAAACGGCTCTGCATTTTTGGCTGATCTTTTTGTCAAACTGGAACACTCAAAAATCAAGATGCCAAAATACTATGATCAGGACCCTGGTGAATTGTTCCGGCGACATGTGTGGATCAATCCTTTTTGGGAAGACAAGATCTCAGATGTGATCAAACATATGGGAGCAGACCGCGTGCTTTTCGGGTCAGACTGGCCTCATATGGAAGGCCTGGAGCATCCGCAGAACATCTTTGACGAGCTTGATGGTGTTGATTCGGATCACGAGAAGCTGTTCTTGCATGACAATGCAGCTGCGTTGAATCGACGTCAAGCTGTATAGGAAAACCGAAGGGAGAATTATATGAAGCTTGGATTAAGTATTGGCTATTCAGGCGGTGAGATGAGATTGCCTGTTGAGAAGGTTCAACTGGCAGAGAGACTGGGCTATGACTCCGTATGGACCGCTGAAGCCTACGGTTCCGATGCTTTATCGCCGCTCGCTTATCTCGCAGCAAAAACCGAGCGCATCAAGCTAGGCACCGGCGTCATACAATTGGCGGGAAGAACCCCCGCTAATGCTGCAATGACTGTCGCGACAATCGATGCACTAGCGGGAGGCAATCGCGTGATTTGTGGCATTGGGGTATCGGGTCCGCAGATTGTCGAGGGCTGGTACGGTCAACCCTGGGGTCGCCCTTACTACAGGCTAAAAGACTACGTGACTATCATGCAGAAGATTTTTGCGCGTGAAGAACCTGTGACACACGAAGGCAAAGAGATATCCCTGCCTTATATGGGTAACGGCAGCCTCGGCGTTGGCAAGCCCTTGAAATCCATCTTGCACATGAACCCCATCCCTATCTGGCTTGGCACAGGTATGGAATCAACGGTCAGGATGACAGCTGAGATAGCTGACGGCTGGTTGCCGCTCGGCTTGGTTCCCGAAACGTGCAAAGTCTATGAGCCCTGGATAGAAGAGGGCCTGAAAAAGGCAGACAAGAACAGATCACAGTTTGAGATACAGGGCGGTGCTGCAGTTATCGTAACAGACGACGTGAAGACATCAATGAACCGCCTTAAACCAAACATTGCACTCTACGTCGGAGGCATGGGTCACAAAACGAAAAATTTTCACAAGGAAATGATGATCCGCAGGGGCTTCGGTGATGCCGCGGAACGCATACAGGAATTGTATCTGGCAAAAAACAAACGCGAAGCGATTGAAGCTGTACCGGACGAGTTTGTTGATCAGGGTGCACTTATTGGCGATAGAACAAGAATTCAAAAACGCTTCAGGGACTGGGAAGACAGCGGTATCACTGGACTCACCGTGAGCGGAAACGAAGAAGCTCTGCGCCTGATGGCGGAATTAGCCAGACTGAATATCGAACCAAATTCCTAACAACAAAAACATAAGGATTAAAAAATGAGCGGATCATCGGATGACAAGAAAAAATCAGACCATCGCACGGTAAAATGGTCACCGCCCTATCGCAGGGAAAACGTAGAGATGCCGGAATTTGATCTCATCGAAATCGAGCGCGATGCGCCAATCGGTAGAATCGTGCTCAACTCGCCAGAGAAGCGAAACCCGTTAGGTTATGAACGGCTTTTGCAAATAGAAATGGCAGCGAAGCTACTTGAACTCGATGATGAAATTCGCGTGATAATCATCAAAGGCCAAGGACCAAGTTTTTGTGCTGGTTACGATATTACGCCGGTGAAGAAAGGTGAACGACAGCGAAACATGCCACCAGGCGGCTATATCAATCCCAAGCGCGATAGGCTCTGGCAGTCCTACGATCTTGAGCATGCACGGGTTTATATGACCCTATTCGATCTGCAAAAGCCAGTCATTGCGCAAATTCAAGGCGCTTGTCTTGCCGGTGGTTCCGAGCTTGCAGGCTTCTGCGATCTGAGAGTTGTTGCTGATGATGCAAAAATCGGCTGGCCCGTTGGTCGCAACTGGTCACCTGGTAACCTGCAATACATCCCATGGTTAGTCGGCATGACTAAAGCGAAATACTATATGTTTACCTCAGAGCCCATGAGCGGTCTTGAGGCCGTGCAATGC
The DNA here is from genome assembly GCA_913050215.1 of uncultured Gammaproteobacteria bacterium. Taxonomy (GTDB): domain Bacteria; phylum Pseudomonadota; class Gammaproteobacteria; order Pseudomonadales; family Azotimanducaceae; genus UBA4582. The sequence goes on along the minus strand of CAJXBG010000088.1, from coordinate 7,808 downwards.
CAATGGGCATCGGAATCAGTGCCTGAAGAGAAGCTCGAAGAACGCACTGAAGAACTCGCAAACCTGATTGCGCTGACCCCCACTGACCTGATTATGATGACCAAGCGAAGCATCAACCGCCAGTTCGAAGTCATGGGCTTCAAAACCGGTATTGCTGCCAGTGTTGACCTCCTCGCACTTTCGAGCTTTCGAGAACAAGGGCTCTATGCTCGCAGATCAGAGAATGGAGAAGGTGGTGATGAATTTATGCGCAGGGCACAACAGGATGGCCTTAAAGAAGCCCTTAAGTGGCGTGAAGAGAAATTTGGTAACAGCTATCGAGAGCCTGACCAAGACGAGTAGCCGCTACCGGAAAAGAGAAAACAATCCGATTGAATTGGTGGCATAATGAGCGCCGAAAGTTTACATAAGACAATAATGTTGTATGGCGAATTATGTTCGACCAGACCATATTGAATCAGCAAGGGTCAACAAATATACGATGCAAGATACAGCTCCCGCCAACGAAAGGGCTGCAATAAAGATTGCAAGAGATATCGTGGGAGATATCCAGGAACGAGCTTTACGACCGGGAACAAAACTTGACCCTGAGCATGTAATGATTCAGAAGTTCGGCGTTTCTCGCGCTACCGTTAGAGAGGCCTTGAGGTTTCTCGAGCTTCAGGGAACGCTGAGGATTAAAGCTGGTCCTGGCGGAGGTCCGGTTGTGAGTGTGCCTGACATAGACAACTTGACCAGCGCAATCTCGCTTCAGCTGCAGTTTGCAAATGCTTCTTTTAAAACAGTTCTCGATGCGAGAAGGTCCGTCTATTCTTCACTCGTTGCAGAGGCGGCAGAGAATGCAGACCATCAGGATCTGGTTAATCTGCGAAACTGTGTTGAACGCCTGAAAGAAGCTGTCAGCGACCCTGACGAACACACACGCGAAGCCCGACGTTTCTATGAACTGATTGCTACAGCATCAAAGAATCTCGTGCTTGGTTTTCTCGTTAACGCTTTACACCGGATGTCTCAACACTCTGGCATCGTATTCGACCTGGACCATCGGCGCGCACATGCAAAGAATTCAAGACTCATTTTGGATGCAATTGAAGCAGGGGAATCCGAAGCAGCACGTTTGATGTCACAGCGGATGCACAGCGCAGCAAAACGCTATTGGGAGAAGCACGCGCCCGAGTTGCTGGAAATGCCAGTGTCCTGGATAACCTGACAAGCTGGCCTGTCGGTTATCTGATCGACGCCATCATAAACGGCTTCCCCCACGTACCAGACGCCCCGGCCGAGCACCCGTGTCCTGATCCCGGCGGCGAGTGATAACGCCATTCAACAGTGTGGCTTCATACCCGGAAATCTTCTGTAACAACCGTGCGCCACCGGCTGGCAAATCAGCATGAGAAACGGGCATATCGACAGATAGCGCATTCATGTCGATAACATTGATGTCGGCGCGCATGCCAGCCTGCAATGCCCCGCGGTCCTTGAGCCCGTAGAGCAATGCATTGCGACGCGTTTGCTTTTCGACGATGAACTCGATCGGCAGGCCTTCCCCGCGTGTACGCCCTCCAGCCCAATGTTTAAGCTGTGTTGTTGGCATTGATCCATCCGCGATAAGGTGTACGTGGGCACCTGCATCGGCTAACCCGGTGACAGTTTCAGGATGAGCTAGCATTTCACGCACAACATTGAGATTTCCATCTCGGTAGTTAGCACTCAGTATTGCCGCAAAACCGGTGCCCCCGTTTTCAATCAGATAGTCATAAAGCACGTCGTCAATAGGTTTACCTGTTCGCGAAGCACGGCCACCAAGTGAATCTTCAACTTTGGGCTCATAATCAAATCCATCAGACAGTGGGTAGAGGTTCGCTGCATTGAATAAAAAGACGTTGGCCAGAGCTGCCATCGATCCAGCATCCTTGACCTGACGATCAACATCCGCCAAAACCTTGCGCTTCATTTCGGGATCACGCATGCGCTCAACTCGCTCAGCCAAAGGCAATGAAGCGAGTTCGTCTATGTAGACTCCGCGATTCATAAACCCGTGATAGCCCCCGAGGCCAGACAGTAAACCGATTTGTCGTGACGCAACTTGTGGACGCAGGCAAGCGCCCTTGGTGTTTTGCTGACTGGCAAACTGCAAGACCTTTCGCCAGTCATCGGGATGATCTGGTGTCTGGATGGTTGTGAAGGTCACCGGTAACCCGCTCTTCTTTGAAAGTGTTGCCAACATATCCATTTCCTGTTCGGCAGTGAAGCGCTCGCCGCCAAAAATTGTCATGTCGCCAATGGAGGAAGATGATATTGCTTCGATAACGGCCCCACCACCCTTAGCGATGCCTTGTGCAATTGCGATGAGCTCTTCAGCACTGGCATAGGTGCCAGGAATAGCCGCGCCATCAATGCTGCGGTGAAAGATGGTGCGCGATGTCGAAAACCCAAGTGCCCCTGCACGTGCAGCCGATTCAGCCATGAGCCGCATCTTCGCGATATCCTCGGCTGTTGCATCCTCGTGATTCATCGCGCGCTCGCCCATTACCTGCAATCGCAGCGCGCTGTGTGGTAGCTGGGCACCAAAATCCATGGAGTAACTTCGTTCGCCAATGTAATCCAGATATTGCTCAAACGTGTTCCACGCACCCCAGGGCACACCTTCGGCCAAAGCTGTACCCGGGATATCCTCAACGCCTTCCATGACATCCATCAGGGCTTGTTCGTCACCGTCGCGGTAAGGGGCAAAACCAACACCGCAATTTCCCATGACAAAAGTTGTGACGCCGTTACTGAATGAGGGGTCCAGGGTGTCGTCCCAGGCGACCTGGCCATCATAGTGCGTGTGAATATCGACCCAGCCCGGAGCTACAACGGCGCCGTCTGCGTCGATAACCTCAGCGCCTGACGCCTCGATTTTGCCACCTACCTCAACGATTTTGTTTCCTGCAATCGCAACGTCTCCCGACACGGGTCGTGAGCCTGTGCCATCAACCAGCGTGCCTCCACGTATCAGTACATCGATCCTCGTTGAGTTTTCCGTCATTAGTCTGCTCCAGTTTTTTGCTTTCTTTTTCCAATGGGTTAATTTTTCTTTGGGTCTTTCAACATGAAATTACCCCAGTTGAATCGATGATCAGGGGTAAACACAATTCAGCAGAAGGTTAGTTGCCAGTAAATTTGGGTTGCCGCTTTTCGAAGATTGCACGAACCGCTTCTTTGCCATCATCGCTTGCTAGGCCACGACCGGTGTAGCGAAGTTCATCACGTACCAGTTGTTCCAGGTTGTCAGGCAGGCCAATGCGCGCGACCTGCTTTTTCGTTTGCTGTGCAGCAAGCGGAGCGATAGCGGCAATTCGGTGGCAATAATCTTCAAAAAACCAGGTGAATTGTGCGTCGGCAACCACCTCGCCAACCAAGCCGATTTCCAGCGCCCTGGTTGCTTTAACAAATTCAATCTCCAGCAGAAAACGCATTGCCTGCTCGTGTCCCAACGCCTGTGGCAGCGTCCAAGTGAGACCACAATCAGGAGAAGTACCCACTCTGGCGTAACCCGGGTGGAAGGTTGCTTTGTCGCTAGCAATACGCATGTCACAACACATCGCAAGAGACAGTCCTGCACCAATAGCGAGACCGTTGACCCCGCAAACCACTGGCTTTTCACAATCGATGCGTATGCCTGTGACGAGCCTCACCACGCGCTCGACCGTGTTAGCCGCACTGTCACTTTGACGGCTATTCTTTGGTCTACTCAAATCCGCACCTGCGCAAAAAGTGTCGCCGTTACCTGTGATGCCGATAACGCGCACGGAGTCATCTTTAGTCGCCTGTTCAACAGCTTCCACTATGAGGCTTGTCAACTCTCCCGACAGGGCGTTTTTTTTCTCAGGTCGATTGAGGCGGAGGATTAACACATGATCTTGTTGCTCTTTCAGGAGCGCAGGTTCGCTCATTGGTTTGCACCTTGCATTTTCAAATTCCTATTCGCTTGTTAAGCTCGACGGTGTTGTCGTGTAGTATTTTTTGTTGCGTTGTAAGCGTGAGATCTTCAATCTCGTCGAGAATGTCCAGCGGTCTCTCAAGACCCTCCATGTGCGGCCAGTCAGAACCGACAATGACCCTGTCCTCACCCATGTGGTCAATCACTTCACGAATGTCATCTTCCCAGAACGGGTTGATCCAGACGTGCTCTTTGAATGATTCGATTGGATGTAGCCGATAGTATGTCGGTGTTCGCTCGGCACTATGCTCAAATGCCCTCAACATTTCAGGGAGGAATTCGGAACCATTTTCCACTGAAGCGATGCGTACATTGGGGAATCTCTCAAATAGTTTGTCGAACACCAGGCTTGCGAGGAAATCCATAATATTGCGCGGCCGATGAAAGTTTGTAACGCTGGGTTTTGCACCCATCGAAAGCACATCCTGGTTTTTGACGTCATAGCCGTTGCTGTCATGACGCGTCTGCCCAATGTGCACAACGACAGTGATACCCGCTTCGTTGACCCTTGACCAGAATGGGTCGAATACCTTGTGTCCAGGATTACGTGGCCCTTCTTTAGTAAAGACCGCGCTGGGTCGCATGACGAGTATACGGGCGTCTTTCTTCAGAGCCTTCTCGAGCTCTTCGCACGCATGATTAACACTTGCAAGACTGATATAAGGCGCAGAAAACAACCGATTCTCATAGTTAAAACCCCAGTCTTCATCCAGCCATTGGTTGAACGCACTGTATAAAGTACATACTGCATCCACGTCTTTTTTTAGCAGTTCCTCGTAGAGAATGGCCAGCGTCGGAAACAACCATGCGGCCTCAAGACCTTGCGTATTTAGCCTGGCGATGCGGGCATCCCGATCCATATATTCAGGCGGCATGGGTTCGAGTGAGGAGCGACTCAACTCGGCACTGGTTGCGTTGTTGGGGTTGCCGCGAAATAGTTCTCGTAGCACACCTGGTTTTGAAACTGGGGTGAAGGTTGGGTTAGTGAACCGATCGACTTTACCGGCGATAGAGTGGTACTGCCTGCTGTCTTCCATCGTCACCCATTGTACGCACCGCGGCTGCATATGTTTTGGCACATGACGAGTAAAAGCGTCCCGACCTTCGTAATAGTGGTTGTCTGCATCAAACAGCAGGCCGTTAAATCTGGGCACTAATGCCTCCCTATCAAAGTCAAATTCAGCTTAACTATGATTCTAATAATAATAGAAATTCCAAATAAATTGCAAAAAACCTGCAAATATGCATATTATTTCACTTAATAGTATACTAATTAAGAGTTTATATATCGAGAGGAAGACCATGTTAAATGAGATTACCGTCCGTAAAATGCCATTTGAGTTTCCCTCTGATATCGATGCTGTATTCGTTGAAGGCGACCACAAACGTTCATTCAATTTTATTGCGGGTTCACTGTTACTACCCCACTTAGAGCCGTATCTTATTAGGTCAATGAAAGCAGCAGAAAAATATGTGACGGATCCTGTTGTTGCGGAGGGGTTGGACAAATTTGTGCGTCAGGAGGCTCAGCATTACCAGATGCACAAAAAATTCAATGATACTGTTAGACTCGCTGGCTTCCCCGAACTGGCATCTTTTGAGAAAGAGCTGTCTGATGATTACCACCGGTTTACCAATACCAAATCATTGAAATTCAATCTGGCTTATGCCGAGGGTTTCGAAGCGCTGACAATGAATGCGGTCAAACACATGATGGAGCCGAACGGTTTTGGTGAAGATCTACCACCATTTATGCAAATGGTTGAATGGCATTTTGTGGAAGAACTTGAGCACCGCACGGTCACCTTCGATGTCTATGAGCACGTTTTCGGAGATTATCTGTATCGTCTATTTGTAGGTGTCTGGGCCCAGTGGCACTTTAGTAATTGGATGCGTCGCGTGGCCGCATACATGCTGGAAGTAAGGCCTCAGCAAAAAATAGATAAAACAATCGACCGAGAAGAAAAACTTGCCAGAGTCCAGCCGGCCAGCGTTGGCAATCTACTGCCAGGTTTGTTGCGCATCTACCTGCCAAATTATACGCCGCACGATGTTAAAATATCCCCTGGCATCCAGCAGCTTGCTGACAAGTACACGAACATGGCACTGGAAACCTCTTGAATGCAAAGAGCCCCCAACCTGACTCTTTTGGCGACGGGCAAACTAGCTAAGACCGCTCAACCAAGGCTAGGTAAATCTAAAAATTGAAGCCACTTCTGAGCCGCAAATTCAACGGCTCATGAATTTAAGGCGTAAGCAGAGCAATGCTGGCAGCCTATTCTTCGTCTGTTAATAGAAGATTTAAACTCTGGTTTTAATACCGATTTACATACAGTTGCAGAGGAGATCGAGGGAAAACAAGCGTGATTTGGCTTCCTACTTAACAACAATTTTTCTCACCCTCTGGCGCGTTTCCGCACCTACGCAAAAGAACAGGTGAGTTACTTAGCATCAAGCGCCAATAACAAGCGGCCCGCTTCCTTTATTGATAACAGCGCCTGCTGCCTTTTGTGAGACTCACTGGCGGGCGCAAGCCCCCACAAGTTCATGTATTTTTGAGCGGCTGCTGCGACGTAGATCTGCCACAGCGCAAGGCGTTCAACATCTATGGCTCTGTATTTGGCATACGCTGCAGAAAAACGGGTCATTGCTGGCGCACCAAATAGATAACGAAGCTCTACCCTCGCAATAGCGACATCCGATAGCGGGTCGCCTACTGCTGCATCTTCCCAATCGAGAACGGCAGCAATTGCGCCATTTTGCCAAAGTATATTCTCAGGCCAAAAGTCTCCATGCAATAAGGTTACTTCTCCTGAAAATTGTTTCACTTTTCGCGCACTCAGATATTGGCTCAGACCCTCCCATTCCTCCCCTTCTGGCAGATAGTCAAACAGTTCAGGGAGCGGCTCTGTACGCAGACTAACATCCGGTAACGTTGGCACATTTGCCTGATGAATCGATGCCAAGGTAGCTGCCATCGCATCAATATAATGAGATTTTTCGCCATCGGGAATTCTTGTACTGCCATCAATAAAAGCAATGATCACGTAAGGATAGCTAAGAACGGTGCAGCTCGTGTCAAAAGCCAATGGACGAGGCACACTGACGCCCGATACATAGAGTGATTGTAAAATATCATGCTCCATCTCTGCGGGATGCCCGGAGTGCTTTTTACCGTGCTCGCGAATCACAACACTTCGCTCGTTCCCATCTCTATCCATCAGATCCAGGCGATGGGTATCAGCCGATACACCTCCTCTTAGCACTTCCATCGACGTTAGTTTTGTGCCGGGGAAGTGCTTTGTAACAACTTGCTGGTAAGGTTTGATATTCACGTGATGTATCTTATTGACCCACTTTGATCACCGCGCACGGGTACTCGTTAGTTTAATTTTGAAAATTGTCGAATAGACAAGCACTTTAAACCACATCTTCTCCAGTTTGACAAAGTATCTTGGCTTAGAACTTTTGGGCAAAGCGCTGGCGGCAAACGAACCGATACCCCAACGGAGAGACGGGTCCAAGACGAAGCTGGATAACGCGAACGACAAGCAGTACAAGAATCTGCAATAACACGAGGGCAGCGCAGATTACCGACCTAAAGTGACACTTAAGGACTAGCCTATTTTGGAGTTAGCAAGCTGCTTTCTAAGTTGTCTTGCGGCTTTTAGATCGTCCAACAACCACTGGCCATTGTTAAAAGACTTGCTCTTTTTACAAATTGCGAAAAGTCGGTCTGCACTCGCACTCACATACTCGACAGGCAATAGACCCGGCAAGCGGATGAGCCCTTCTTTGAGGAATGTATTTTGCTGGTCTTGCG
>CAJXBG010000087.1 GCA_913050215.1 uncultured Gammaproteobacteria bacterium | reverse complement strand
AATCGTTCACTTCTATCTGTGCGATGCCGATACCCGATTCGCCCGCGACCGCATATAACAGATAGGTGAATTCTCCCTCCACATACACAGCAGGATCTCGGAGTTGGTTTACCGCCCCGTATGCCACACTCCGAACGGAAGGCACCAATGGGGCATTTGCGCCCTCCCATGCGTGTTCAGGTCTGAGTACTTCAAGTGCGGCGGATACTTCCCACTGAGACCAATCACCTGATATGTCGATACTGCTTAGTTTGATATGTTCGGGCATATCACCTACTTCAGTCCAGAATACGTAGAGCGTCGAGTTTTTTTGTAATACCGCGGCATGTCGCATATGTTTGTTAAAGAGTAGGGGCCCCTCTTCGAAGGGGCCTTGCGGCGTTGCAGCGCGATAGAATTGTCCTGGCATGGCAAGCCCATAGGTAATTCCGTGCCAGTTGAAAGCGCGGAAGTAAGTTTTACCGAGAGTGCTGGGGGCAGCTAAAAAATGAATGCCATCGCGTGACACGGCGAGCCGAGTCGTCTGATATGCAAGACCTTCAAGACCATGAAAGTACATCAAGATTTGCTTGTTAACATGGTCGACATGTACGTCCGGAGATGCAATGTGTGGGGTTGTTATTTCTTCCTTGATGCCATGCTGTAATTTTATACCGGCAGCCAGACGATTTGCTTCAAAGCGCGCGAGTTGCGTTTCGGTAATTTCTGGTGGCACAGTCAAGAAATGAGATTGTCCAAGCTGTAGGCTGCCGGGCTGATAAATGCACCAAGGACCTGTTAGATTATCCGCGTAGGCCAGTCTGATATAGCTGCCTTTATGGTCGGCGAAGTACAAATAGTATTTGCCTAGCGCATCTTCAATCCAATCTGGCATCCGAATAAGAGAGGGACCCTGAATGTTCTCTCCAATCGAAGCATCAAGCCCCGGATGAATAATAGGCTCCTCTGTCAGTCGGTGGGCTTGAACGCTGCTTTGCATGCTGGCGATTGATGGATTGATTGATGTCTAATGAGCTTAGATAAGTTACGCATGTTACTCAAGTTGTCGTGGCATCGAAAAAGACTTAGTGTACTAGTGCTATGCTCATGTTGACGCAATTCCGATGTAAAAAAAGGATGAAATATGTCTGATGAAAAATTTGTTGTGACTCACCGGCACGAAGGTTGGGCCGAGCTGATATTAAATAGGCCTGAGCGCAGAAATGCGATTATCGCGCCGATGAGTATTGCGCTTAAATCAGAGTTAAACGCACTCGCCAGCGATAACGACGTGCAGTGTGTTGTGCTGCGTGGTGCCGAGGGTTATTTTTGTTCAGGAGTCGATCTCAAGGCACTTCAGGCTGATCCTCCTCCTCCTTGGCGGGACCAACAATTTAGTAGCTGGCGTGAACTCCACATCTGTTTGTATCAGTTCCCCAAGCCAATTATCGGCGCTTTTGAAAAATTTGGTATTAATGCGGGTGCTGCTTTGGCAATGGCCTGCGATTTGCTCGTAAGCGGCGAAACAGCTTTCTTGCAAGTGGGTGAAATACAACAGGGTTCAGGTGTTCCAATGAATGCAGCCTGGTCAAAAATTAAAATGACAGAGCAAGTGTTTGCCCGATTAGCGTTTATGGGAGACCGGGTGCAAGGTCCGGATTTGGTGCGATTAGGGTTGGCGATGGAATGTGTCGACGACGACATGGTGGTGGAGCGGTGTCATGAAATCGCAAAAAGAATTGCGTCCTTTCCTGTCGGAGCTTCGTCCACGGTGAAAAGCAGTATTGTTGGTCAACGTGGCGTTAGCGATGTTGAGGCTTTCTTTTCAAAGGGTGGTGCCTCGACCGCGTTGCTGACAGCGGGCAAGGTCCAGTAGTCAGCATTGAAATGTCGAGCGTTACAATCCCAGAACCGCCTGAGCGATGATGTTGTGTTGAACCTCGCTGGAACCACCGGCTATGGTATAGCCCCGGTGGTGATACATTCTGCTCGCGACCATATCACTATAGTCCGAGCCAATTGCACCGGTGCCATCGGCGCGCATGCGTGAATCCAGCGGTAAACCGTACAGTGCAATCGCTTCAAACATCAGAGAATCCATGGCCTGTACCAATTGACTCCCCTTTAATTTCAGCATGGACACTTCCGCTCCGATGCTGCCGCCGGCATCGAACTTCGAAAGGTATCTAAGCGCCGTTGCATCGAGCGCCTCTAAGCGAATTTCGAGCGCCGACAGTTTCTGCCAGAAAGTGTCATCGAACGCGATGCCTCGTTTTTGTTCTTCTCGGGTAATGGTGAAGATATTCCCCAGTATCCGTCTGTTTTCAGCGACTCGGGACACCTGAAGTCTCTCGTTGCCAAGTAGGTTTTTCGCGACGGTCCAACCTTTGTTTTCCTCACCCAGGCGATTTGTTTTGGGCACAACGACGTCGTCAAAAAACACCTGGTTCCAGAGTCGAACGCCGTTAAACGCCAGTAGCGGTTCGACGGTGATCCCGGGAGTTTCCATATCGATCAGTAAAAAACTGATCCCCAGTTGCGGTTTGACATCAGTGTCTGTCTTTACAAGCACAAAGATGTGGTCTGCAAGTTCAGCCGCACTGGTCCATATTTTCGATCCATTGACGACATAATTGTCACCGTCAGAAGTCGCAGTGGTGCGTAGCGATGCTAGGTCTGAGCCTGCTTGAGGCTCCGAATAACCCTGACACCAGGACATTTCAGCATTTAAAATTTTTGGTAGGTATTTGTTTTTTTGTTCGTCGGAACCGTACTTGATGATTGCGGGTCCAACCATGCTAAAGCCAAACCCCTGCAGCTCTGGGGCATGTGCAGAGCGCAATTCAATATCAAACAAATGTCGCCTGACAGCTGACCACTGTGCGCCACCAACTTCTACCGGCCAATGTGGCGCAGCCCAGCCTTTTCGGTTCAGAATCCGCGTCCATTCATCAGTTTCTGATTTTTCTACACCATAGCCAAGGCGTACTTTTTCGCTGACCTTTTTATCCAGATTAGCAGCCACATAAGCGCGTACTTCAGATTGAAATGCAATGTCAGCGTCATTGAGTGCGAGTTCCATTTTGCCCTCCGGCCTTTCAGCAGTGTCGATGGCTACTAAAAAATCATTTTGCAGCAAGATTACACGCTCCAATGCGTCAGGGCAAAGTCGCGATGATTGATTCTTATCGTCGTTAGCACTACTCTAATGGAAGCGACCAACGCGACAGTGGCAAATCAGCTACATCTCACGTCAAACTGGTGCCGGCAACAATCAAGCGGTTATTCAGCGCCTGCGCTTGGATCAGGTTTTTAGTGACTGAAGGTGATACGACCCATTGGCCTAAAATAACGAATTGATAATGATGAAAATTAACGACCTGAGCCGTAGAAACTTCCTGAATTTGGTGGGCGTCGCCGGCGGCAGCACAGCAATTTACCAGACTTCCCTCGCGATGGGCGTGATGTCCGAAACAGGCAAGCCAGCCAAACTGGATCTCAAACAGGTCAAGGGTGAGAAAAAGTCCGTATTGGTGCTAGGAGCTGGCATATCTGGTTTATCCGTCGCCTATGAGTTGGAACGTGTTGGATACCAGGTGACTGTGCTTGAGGCATCAAAGCGTATTGGCGGACGTAACCTGACACTTCGCCACGGTGACGAAATTGATGAGTTGGGTCAGAAACAAATATGTGAATTCGATGACGACCCGAAAATGTATTTTAATGCCGGCCCCGCAAGAATCCCGGGGCATCACCGGCGGGTGTTACAGTATTGCAAAATGCTGAAAGTGCCGCTCCAGATAAAAACCAACTTTAGCCGTCCCGCTTATACTCATGAAGCCGATCATTTCGGCGGCGAACCCATACGGGTGAGTAGATACATTGCTGATGCGAGAGGTTTCTTGTCTGAGTTGCTTCATAAGGCGGTTGATAAAAATATATTTGATGAGAGCTTGTCACCCGAGGAAATTGAAAAGCTGAGAGACTTTGTTAAAAATTATGGAGACCTTAAAGCTGATGGCACCTATCAAGGAACCATTAGGGGTGGTATCAAATCCGGCGGCATGGTCATTCCGTCAGCATCTCACGAACCAATAGAACTAAGAGCCTTACTAGATAGCAATTTCTGGCGTTCAGGTTTGGTGAGCTCTGAAAACCCAGACTGGGGCGATCCTTTAATGGAAATCTCCGGCGGTATGGACGGCATTGTTAAGGCATTTGTGGAAGCGATTAGAAGTGAAATCGTCACAAACGCCCAGGTGCAGAGCATAAGGAATACGACTGAAGGAGTGGCGGTTGAATACCATCATGGTGGCAAGCGTAAGCAATTGAAAGCTGATTGGTGTTTCAACAGTATACCGTCGCACTTTATGCCATCAATACCTAACAATTTTGCCGATGACTATATAGCGGGATTGAGTGCGATGAGTCGCGGCAATTTCTTCAAGCTTGGTTTTCAGATGAAGAGCCGATTCTGGGAAGACGAAGGGATTTACGGCGGTATTACCAGAACAAGTCAGCGCATCAATCAAATTTGGTACCCGTCAGCGGATATCCATTCTGAAAAAGGTGTTGTGTTGGGCGCCTATGCTTTCCACGGTCAATCAGGTTTTTTTGAAAAAATGACCCCCGCCGAACGGCTAAACTTTGCTGCCGATTGTGGCGAGGTTGTTCACCCGGGTTACAGAGATCAGATTGAAGCGGGTGTCAGTGTGCCCTGGGGAAGAATGAACCATATGATGGGCTGCGGGGTTATATGGTCCGATGAAGTCCGAGCAAAGTATTGGGATAGATTGCGTCTGCCAGAGGGCAGGCACTACATGATGGGCGATCAGATTAGCTATCACTCCAGTTGGCAAGAAGGTGCTTTAGCTTCGGCTGAATTTGCAATGCAGGATATGGATCAGCGAGTAAGAGCCGCTGACGCAGCGACAACGGAGGCAAAATGAAGGGCGACGTAATTAAGTCGTTGGTATTTTTGTTGTTGGTTGCTGGATCTTTGAGCGCTAACGGAAAAGATCGATCAATTCCGCCAGATGATCTTGTTTACTGCACCGTGTGCCACGGTGTCAATTTGATGGGTAATTCCCTGTTAAAAGCGCCAAGGCTAAGCGGCATGGCATCATGGCACGTAAAACAACAGTTACAAAGTTTCAGGCATGGCTGGCGAGGCGTGCATGAAAAAGACCTCGCCGGTCTTGAAATGAGGCCTATGGCAAGAGAACTGACCGATAAGCAAATCGAGCAGGCTGCGAAGTTCGTTGCCAGCACATGGTCGGATTTGCCTCGTAAGACCATCAAAGGTGATGTCGGTCACGGTAAAATGTTATATCAAAGTTGTTTGGCGTGTCATGGTAGAGAAGGGGAAGGCAATGAAACCCTGCGTGGGTCTCCGCTCGCAGGGCTGAACGATTGGTACGTTAAAGCGCAACTCGAAAATTATCAAAACGAGCGGCGGGGCCATAACACGGAGGATGTTTATGGCACGCAAATGAAGGCCGCCTCGATGGTGTTGAACAGTGAAGTTGATGTGCTGGACATCGTTAGTTATATCGCAACCCTGCAGCCTAAATTAAGGCAGGAATAATCACAGGTTAGCCATAGCCTGCTCAATTGTATCAGCGGGAAACGCACTTTCGAACGGTCTGATACCAAATTCTAGCCTTAGTGCTTGCGTTGATTTGTTCCAACAGTCTTCCCACTCAATATCCATAAAATTCGGTGACCTGCGACCGTGTTGCCATGCTTCTGAGACAACATGCATCAGCAGTGCAAAGCCTTCAGGACTTCGGTTTGCTGATATGGTCAGGCTAGAGGCAAGGAACATCGCGGAATAATTGTGACCAAACTGCGCAAGCTGGAATGACGAGATCGCCACTTCATGCAGTGCCGTAGTCTCGTAGCCTGCCATGAGGTGCCAAACATCATGCATCTGCAGAATTCTTGTGTTCAGATAATTGAGTGCCGGTGGTAAGGCCGATAGCCCAATAGCATTCCTATCAAGCACTTCAGGGTCAAAATTGTTTGTGACCCACATATCATGTAGTTCCCGACCCAGCGAGTTTTCTGGCAAGCGACTGAGCGTGTCAAAACTTATAACGCCTGGTATGGCTTTTTTTTCTGGTGTGCGAACACCAGCGTGATCGCAGGCTGCAGCTTCGGCTCGTATGCCAAACTCTTGGTCAACGAAGCCGCCTAAACCGGCAGCCCGAAGTGTGATGCTGGTTGCGTCGTACCCCTTTTCAGCGTCATCAATCATCGACCAAAAAGCCGACCAAAATTCGTCATTTAAAGTACAGTCCGGAGTTGGTTTCAGCGCGTTTGATAGTGATTCGCCAGTATTCAGCCAGCTATTGGCAATGTGGTCGTAGACGTATTGCGTGGATTCAGGATTGGCGAATGCAACCCATGCAAGCGTCGCGCATAGTTCACTTCTTGCCAAGGCATCTCCTTGTTGGGCGCGAGTGACAATATCGGCAAGGCTTGAAACCGTGGGTCGAGTGGTGCTTGCCTGAAATACTTTTCGATTCATTCTATTTCCCTAGGGTAGATATTTGCATTTGTAAACCTAGGTCATCGTTTTCCTAGTTTAAATGATGACCAATTGTTGTCACAATATTAGCAGGCACTTGGTGCCAACTAAAATGATAAGAGGAGGAATTAACATGGAATCTTTGAGACGCTGTATGCCGCTTGTGTTTTTGCTGAGTTGTCTTGCTATGTTCCAGACAGCTGGGGCGCAAGAGTTACCAGAGGTGCTGAAAGATGCACCGCCTCAAAAACTGATGGCGGTTGGGCTGGGTTTAATGGACCTGGAAGATGATCGAAAAGCAGAGTTTGGTAGAGTGGTTGATGATTTTTCCGTCAAAACCGCCAAGGCAATCCGAAAAATAATGAAAAGAAATGAGCCGGGAATGCCGAGAAAAATTGGAAAGAGGTTGAAACGGGCATTCAAGGATCTGGACAAGCAGGTGGAGCCGATCGTGCCGAAAGAAAAATGGGAGGCTTATCTTATTTTCAAGAAAGGGCTAGCGGATCAACTTACACCGGGAAGGTAACCGGTGTAAGTTATGCTTAATCCTCGGCTGTTTAGCTTTTGAATTTTTTCCAGTCAGCTCATTTGTAGGAGCTCTACCCAATTTCCATCCGGGTCTGCAATCATTGATATCGTCACGCCCGGACGGATATTGGTGGGTGGCACCGCTATTTGATAGCCTGCCTCGCCACACAGTTTAGTCACTGCTTCAAGATTGTTAACTGAAATCGTGAAATACCGGTAACCGGTTGATCCACCTATCCCGCCAGGCGCCGCTTCTGCAGGAGGTTTTTTTCCGTTCACGACAATCTTGACTGTGGTGGTGCCGCAGGTCAGGCGGGTCATGTGGCTGCCGCCCGGCATATCCATTTCGCCATCCGGTTTTAGACCCAGGGTGTCTCGATAGAATTTAACCATTGGGGCTGCGTCCAGCGTGATGATACCCAGATCAATTGAGTCTTTTGTGAGTTGTAGTGCCATTGATTGCTCCCGTTTTTAAAAACATACTGTAACTGGAATTTTTGCCCGCCACCACGGTGTTTTGGGTCAGACTTGCGCTCAACGGTTGAAAATTATCAGGGCTCGATGGTCAGGAATAAAACCGCCGCATGGCCAGAGCGAATGTGTCTCGTTAGGCCCAGTAGTCCAAAATTTCAGCATTACATCGACTGACGGTGCTGTTGTCTATCACAGAATCAAAGGTCTGTTTGTTCCCCGGTGCTAGGACATCGTCCTTAACAACATAAACAACACTTTTCTCGATGGCGAGGCCTGATCTGTTTAACCAGATGGCATGCACGGTGACATAGGACAGTTCTGTATTACCCGTATTCTCCACATAGCCTTTCATCAGCGTGCGCTCGTTGGCACGTTTGCACAAGGTGACGATGACTTTCAGTGCAGGTATCTTTTTTTCTTCCTGAACGATGGTTTTTGGCGCGGGTGTCTGAGTTTTGGCAGGCTTGAATACTTTTTCCCAGACGAGGTAGGTTCCAAACAGACCCAGTGCGATCAGAATTGATACAAGCATTGCGCGATTAGTCATGGGCTACACTCGATTCACGATAGATTGTTGGCAAGACCAGGTTTGACCCAGTGTTACCAGCAGGCACCCAGTTTCTCTGGTGGCAGAGGTCGGAGTATAAGGAATAAGGCATGGAAGACGCAAAGGCTTTGCTGAAGGCAATCGCTGTTGCCTTTCGGTTCTGATTAAAGAACATTATTTCGTCTGCCTTTTTGCTTGCGCTCAGCCAACCTCTTCGTTGTCCCCAACGTCTAGTGTGGTGAACGCAGGGTGGATCAGAAAGCTTATTGTGTCTGATTCGGTGCTATCAATCTCAACATTAAGGTATAGTCTGCACTGAAATACCCCAGTTCCCCAAAGGAGGATGCGTATGCGCGTTTATGTCGGTAGTGACCATGGTGGCATCGAAATGCGCGAGCAACTTACGGCGTTGTTAATTGAATGGGGCCATGAAGTGCTCGAGACTTTCGGGCCGCAAAGCGGTGAATCGGCGGACTACCCCGATGTCGCATTTGATCTCTGTCGCGCATTATTGGCGAGTGAAGAAAGTGAAGTTCCCGCTTTTGGTTTGCTTGTGTGCGGTACCGGGCAGGGAATGGCGATCTCAGCTAATAAATTTCCTGGTATCCGCGCCGGAGCGGTGAGTGATGCGTTTTCGGCAAAAATGATACGGGAACACAACGATGCAAATGTGATTTGTCTCGGACAAAGAGTGCTGGGCAGTGAACTGGCGGCGCTGATACTGCGTAGCTACATCGAAAGTACATTTGCCGGAGGGCGACACGAAACCCGGGTTGGCAAGATCAATGGAATTGACGAGCAAGCGCGTTTGGTATCGTCATAAGCGCACGTGGGCCAAGTCTGGTTCGCCTTTGAATGGCAGGTAGGGTAGTCTTCGCCCTACTTTTCGCCCAGCAGATCAACATGAATTCAGTGAAGAAATTCTCTCTTTGGACCGCGATTGCCGTTGTGGTTGCCAACATGGTAGGGACGGGTATCTTCACATCGCTGGGTTTTCAGCTGTTGGATATTCACTCGCCTTTTGTGCTGATGATGTTGTGGGTCGTCGGAGGCGTGACGGCACTTTGTGGCGCGCTCACCTATGCTGAGTTAAGCGCGCGACTGCCTCGGTCCGGGGGTGAGTACAATTTTCTATCCCAAATTTGGCACCCAGGCGCTGGATTCGTTTCTGGTTGGGTTTCCGCGACGATTGGTTTTGCAGCGCCGATAGCCCTGGCGGCGATGACCTTTGGGGCTTACCTGTCGGCTGTCTTCCCGGAAGTTGATCAGACGCTGTCGGCTTCTTTGCTTGTTGTCGCACTGACGATTCTTCACTGCATATCCCGCGCAGCAAGCGGTGGGACCCAATCGATTATGACTGCGCTCAAAGTGCTGTTGATCTTAGTGTTCTGTTTCATGGTGGCAATATTTTCTGAACAGCCACAAACTTTTTCCCTAGCGCCTCAAATTGGAGATCAAACTCTGGTGTTGAGCAGTGCTTTTGCAGTGAGCCTGATTTATGTCAATTATGGTTATACCGGTTGGAACGCGGCGACCTACATCACTAACGAAATAGAGGATCCTCAAAAAAATCTACCGATCATCCTTATCTCAGGTACTTTGATAGTGATGGTTTTGTATCTGTTACTTAATTATTTCTTTTTGTTTGGCGCGCCAATTGAAGCGCTGGAAGGAAAAATTGAAATCGGTGTCATTGTTGCAGAACAGGCTCTTGGTGAGGTGGGTGGTAGCGTGATGGGCGGTCTCCTCTCCCTTATGCTGATATCAACAGTGAGCGCGATGGTGTTGGCAGGACCTAGAGTGCTTCAGGTAATTGGAGAAGATTTCAAAATTTTCAGTTTCCTCTCCACCGTTAGGCAAGGAGTACCTATCGTCGCGATACTGTTCCAGTCAGCGATAGCGCTTGGTTTCATATTAAGCTCGACTTTCGAGTCTGTGCTCGTGTTTGCCGGTTTTGTTATGGGTTTAAACACTGTCTTTACTGTCGCGGGCGTTTTCGTTCTGAGGTTCCGCAAAATCGGTGAAGAAGGAATCTACAGGACTTGGGGTTACCCGGTGACACCGTTGATATATCTGGGCCTCACAATCTGGACGTTGACCTATATCCTGATTAATCGACCAGAAGAAGGTCTCAATGGGCTAGCGTTAATAGGGACCGGTTTGGTCATCTATTATTTATCGAGCCGAAAGGGTATGAACACCCGAAAGCCAGATCAAATGGTTGGGGATAAGTAGCCCTCTGTGACAAACCGCTCAACAAGTGCTGATGCACGATTCAATGCACTGGTCAGATTATTGGCGAGTGATAGTGCCGACCGCATCTCGCCTGCAGGACTGGAGGGAAATGATCTGCATCTCGCACGAAAGCAGTTGGGAGTTGATTTGCCTCCCTTTCTGAGGACGCTCCTCGTTGCTGATGGCACGGTCACGATGGCGCTTGAAGCGTTTTATGACGAACCCGTCGATGTGGTGACAATGAACCAGTCTTCTGAGGCGCTGGCGACTTCATTGCCTGCGCTTGTGATTGAGCAAGGTGAGGAAGTGCTCTATCGGGAAGTGATATTGCGTGGTCGTCAATCAGATTGTGTTTACGCTTCGGCTTATAGTTTGATACGAAAGGCAGCGGTAGGACAAAGTTTATACCAGGCGCTTGTGGAAGAGCGAGTAGGCATTGGCACACTGCTGCGAAATACAGCAAAAGGTAGTTACCGTGAGATCCTAAAGCTACGGGTAGGGGGGCTTGGTGATGACCTGGAAATTGGCGCGGGTGAATTGATGGTGAACAGGACTTATTGTGTCTACCTTGATTCTGCTCCCGGCATACTGATTACAGAGGTATTTCCAGTTTCGCGCTACATGTCGGGAAGATAGTGATAGCGAGTGTAGATAAGGAAAAGCAGTATGGGTGAATATTATTGGCACGATTTTGTCGGCAACGTTGGCGTGTTTCTGATTCTGCTTTGCTATTTCTTGTTACAGATTGAAAATATGAAAAGTGACGGGGTTCTTTATTCCGCGCTAAACGGCTTAGGTGCTGTGCTCATACTGGTGTCCCTGGCTTATAATTTTAATCTTTCGGCATTTATCATTGAGTTAGCCTGGGTGGCTATCAGTGTGCTGGGTATTTACAAGTACTATCATCAACGACGCCGTCTGGATGCCGGCAACGGAGCGTCAAAAGGGCAGTCCAGTTGAGCAACCAGTTGGCGGCGCTGAATCGGCTTTTCCGACCGCAAGGACACCTATTTTACGGTTGGTATATCGTGGGTGCCGCCAGTGGGATTCAAATGTTATCCGGTCTTCTGTGGATGCAATCATACGGCGCCTATGTTGTCCTGCTGCAAGATGATTTCGGCTGGAGTAAAACAATGTTGGCCGGTGCGTTTGCGCTGACTAGAATTGAAAGTGGTATCCTCGGCCCCTTACAAGGGTGGTTAGTCGACAAATACGGGCCGAGAATCATTTTACGAATTGGGATTGTGATATTTGGTCTGGGTTTTATTCTATTTAGTCGTATTGATTCAATCCTTACCTTCTATTTGACCTTCGCGATGATAGCGGTCGGTTCCAGTCTGGGTGGTTTTGCGACATTGATGGTATCAATCGTTAACTGGTTCAACCAGCATCGTGCGAAGGCCATTTCTTTTTCTCACTTGGGTTATTCTCTGGGTGGACTTGCGGTGCCTTTAGTGATTCTGTGCCTTGAAGGATACGGTTGGCGATTTACTGCGATGCTATCCGGCGTGATTGTGCTGGCTGTAGGATTACCGCTGGTTCAAATGGTTAAACATCGTCCCTCGGAAACGGGTGATCTAGTCGACGGTGAACCGGAAAAGCTGTCCTCGACAGCTAAATCAGAAGTGTCTGTGTTTGACGAGAATCGCGATTTTACCGCCAGGCAAGCGATGCGAACATCATCATTCTGGTTGATATCAACGGGGCATGCTTGTGCGCTTCTGGTGGTGTCGTCGGTCATGGTTCACGTAGTTCCGCACTTAACAGAGGGGCTAGGCTATAGCCTTTCGCAGGCCGGCCTGGTGGTCGCATTGATGACAGGCTGTCAGATGTTGGGTCAACTCGCGGGTGGTTATCTCGGTGACAAGTTCAACAAACGTTTCATCTGTATCTGTTGCATGGTAGCTCATGCCGTCGGTCTCATGACGATTGCCTATGCCTCTCATTACTGGATGGTACTTGGTTTTGCCTTGCTGCACGGGCTTGCATGGGGAATTCGCGGGCCACTCATGGTTGCGTTGCGGGCTGATTATTTTGGTCCTTCGTCTTTTGGCACCATTATGGGTTTTTCTTCTCTCATCGTAATGTTTGGTATGTCGGGCGGCCCTATCGTCGCAGGGCTACTGGCGGATATCTATGGCAACTATGAGCTCGGCTTTACAGTGCTTGCCATCGGCGCGTTCGTAGGATCTTTTTGTTTTTTGGCGGCAACCCCGCCAAAAGCGCCTCCGAGAGTGGCCATGTAAATACCCATAGCTACCTGCTGAAGCGGCTTTTTTGGGGCCATTAGGAGGGCGTTGGATTACGCGTTAACGTGGTTTTGCGATTGGAAGCTGCAGAAAATCAAGAGTAGCCTGATTTTGCTGACCAAAATTGATCTATTTTTCGCGAAAGAATCTTGGTATAAAACCCGCTCGATTTATTTGCAATCGCAGAGGAGAAACCATGAGCGAAGCATTGGAAGCAAATACACCGCCAGAATTTAAACGTCCGGGTGACTCTGAGGTCGATACAAGCGGCCCTTTGCCATCTGCTTATGACCTCGCGATTGAAGATATCAATCCGGTGAATCCCCGCTTGTTCAGTGAAAACAAAATGTTGGAATTCTTCAAGCGATTGCGCGAAGAAGATCCGGTCCATTTCAATGAGACGGAACTTGCAGGCAGGTTCTGGTCGTTAACCCGGTACGAAGATATTAAGAAGGTTGATTCGGACCATGCGAACTTCTCATCTGCACACGGTATTACGCTGGGGCTACCCATTGATATGGAGCTGCCTGAGGGCGCGCTAAATGTCAGTATGTTTATCGCGATGGATCCACCGACCCACGATGTTCAACGAAAAACAGTGACCGGGGTCGTTGCGCCTAGCAATCTGGCGAAGCTCGAGCCTCTGATACGCGAGCGAACACAAGAAGTGCTTGACTCCGTGCCTATGGATGAACCTTTCGACTGGGTTGAAACCGTATCTATTGAACTGACAACCCGAATGCTAGCGACATTGTTTGATTTTCCGTTCGAAGAACGTCGGAAATTAACCCGCTGGTCTGATGTGGCAACAGCTGTGCCCGGTGCTGGTATTGTGGACACCGAAGAGCAACGTCGTGAAGAGTTGATCGAGTGTCTTCAGTACTTCACTAATCTCTGGGAAGAGAGAAAAGCGAATCCGGGCGAGGATCTCGTCTCTATGTTGGTGCATGGTGAAGATACCAAAGATATGGAGCCGCTTGAGTTTCTGGGCAACCTTATATTGTTAATTGTCGGCGGTAACGACACCACTCGAAACTCTATGTCTGGCAGTATTCTGGCGTTGAATGAGTTCCCGAAACAGTATGACAACCTGATTGAGAACCCAGACAAGATTCCATCTTTCGTCGCTGAATTGATCCGTTGGCAGACGCCGCTTGCCTACATGCGTCGAACAGCAAACAATGATTGCATCATTGGTGGTAAACAGATCAAGCAAGGTGACCAAATACTGATGTGGTACCTTTCCGGTAATCGTGACGAAACCGTATTTGAGAATCCTGACGAAATCGACATGGATCGTAAAAACGTGCGTAATCATCTGTCATTTGGTTTTGGAATCCATCGTTGCATGGGTAATCGACTGGCTGAACTCCAATTGAGAATTCTATGGGAAGAGATTCTGACCAGATTCGAAAAGATAGAATTGCTTGAGGAGCCTGAACGAGCCTATTCATCTTTTGTGAAAGGCTACACTCGCATGATGGTCAAGGTGAGCGCCAAGAAAAACTAGAAAAAGGTAAGACCTCGGTGACCGTCAATTTTGTGGTCACCGAGGCTTTGTCTGGTACGACTGTTCAGTCCTCGTTTACCAGCACTATTCCCTCGTCTGGCGACGCGCCATTTCTAACCTCTTCGAAGACTGCCGCTAAGGATTCAGGGCAGGTATTTTCTCTGATATTGACCCACTGATCGACGCGTTCTAAAAATGCGTTCCACGCCGAGGTAAGCTTGTCCTGAAACGTAGCGGCACCCCAGTCTTTGTGACGTTTTTGAATTTGGCTCGGTGCAAAAAACATGGCAGGTTTGGCGCCCGGTAAGCTCGAAGGGTCTGCGCCCTCACGTGAGTCCCAGTGGGTGATACCAACGCCGCAACTGTAGACCAGTTTGTCCTCAAAGTGATGATGGATACGCCCAAGGACCTCGCGGTTTCCGGCCATGTCGACAAATGCGGTGGTGGTATCCGTACTCAGGTCTTCGATATCGTCATAGGTGACGACTTCGTCATATAGCCCGAGAGACTCGACAAAACCGATGTTACCCTTTGATGTGAGTCCAATCACTTTGACCTTACCTGATTGTTTGAGCATGAAAGCGAAACCAAATGACGTTTTGCTTGAGGCACTTGAGAGCATGATGCTCTCAGCACCGAAGAATGCGTTGTCCATGAAGAAATCGTCGAGCACAAATGCGGTCGTGAAAAGCGGACGGTAAAGCATCTGGTGATTGTCTTTGCCATCTGTATATCCGTTAGCGTCGCTTAATACAGCGTATTGATTATAGGTGGGCGGTAGAGCCTCTCGATGTTTGCTCGCATCGACAAAACCGCGCTCGTTGATTCGTGCAGGCTCCACGACCAGTTCGCTTGACATGGGGTAATAGCCGTAAAATCGAGTGCCTGCCTCGATATCATCGCAATTTGATTCAGCAACGGTGGCGACACCCCAAACGGGAATACGACCCCAGTTATTTTCAGCGGGAAAGAACTGCCAATAGCCAATCATATCTCCTGCGACACCGTAGGTGATGTTATTGGCCGTCAGCGCAAAACGCTCGATAGAAAGCCGGACCTGTCCTGCACTGAGGCTGGCTGGCAACGGATGAATAAGTCGGTGGGTTGAGAGGTCGTTTTTGTCGACCTGAAAATCGAACGAAGGCATAGCTGTCCTGATAAATAAGTTGGGAGTGCCAGTCTACCGCAGTTGTAGCGTGGGTGACGAGTCAGCGTCTTGTGTCAATGACAATTGTCGCTGAAGATTGCTCTGAAACCGATTATGATATGCGTCCATTTTGAAACAGTCTCCAGCGAGTCGCTAAGGATCAACAGTGCATTCACGGTTAACAGAGCTCATTGATATTCTCGATCTGGAGCAGATCGAGGAAAATGTGTTCCGGGGGCGGCATCAAGTTGAGAATAGAAATCGACTCTATGACCATGCGCTGTGGTTCCATGATCAGGATGCGCGGGTGGATCAATGGATACGCTATGCGCTTGACGCGCCGCTTAGTTCAGCGACAAGAGGATATAATCGCAGTTCAATATTTGGCGAAAGTGGTCATTTAATCGCATCAACAATGCAGGAATCCCTGATGAGGTTGCGTTAGAATCGTATTATGACGAACTCGAAATTTGATTACCTAAGGAATATGGGTGTTGATGTCTGGACACGACGAGAAAATGTCTTGGATATCGCGACCGTTAAGGGTTTATCGGATGCGCCTGTCGAGAGCGTGGCAGTCGCCCGTTCAGGCACGCTAGCTGGCCCGTCTGCCTTGGCATCGCCAGAGCCCGTCAGCCTCGCGACAAATCAGGCCGAAACAAGTCCTGAAAATGCGACAGGTATACCAGCGCTGCGCGCGATAGCTGCGCAACTAAGAAATCCCGAGTCGAAAAACGCCGTTGGAGCGAGTGCGGGGGCAGACAATGTTGCGTCGGCGCCAAGTCAAGATATTCGGCCGGAGCCGCCGAAGACTGAAAGGTTTGCGCCATCCCCTGAATTTCTTTTTTGTTTTCTGGACTATGTACCAGAAGCTGGCGAGGGCGTAACACTGGTTTTTTCTCTACCCTATGAGACTCAATCGCTGCCTCGCGAGGCCCGCCAGTTTAGCGATGATGTCGCCAGAGCGCTGTTTGGTAAAAGTGTCAATCCTGTTGTCGGCGATCTTCGTTGGCCGATGGTCAGGTCAACGCACATTGCACAGACAGAATCGGAGGCGAAGACTGTCGTAGTTGATCGGGTCAGACGCGGTCAAAGTAAATTGATTCTGTTTGGAGAAACTATTCAACACTATGTCGTTGGTGCGCGGGGAGTTGCCCACCAAGAGGTTTACCAGGCGCTTGATTACGCTCAATACTGGGCTGCACCAGAGCCGGGAAATCAGCCGTCGGTATTTCCAAAGCATGAATTGTGGAGACTCGTCACTGAAGTACGAAGCGCGCTACAAAAAGGTGCGCAAGACGTTCCATGAACGCCCTCACGCCGGTGCAAACAATTCGCCGAATGAAGGTCGATGATTTAGCCGAGGTGCTTTTCAACGAGCGGAGGTCATACTCTCACCCATGGACTGAAAGCGTCCTAAGAGATGT
>CAJXBG010000086.1 GCA_913050215.1 uncultured Gammaproteobacteria bacterium | reverse complement strand
GCATAAAAGAGAAAACCCAGCCGGACACCATCAGTATCGCTTATATCGCTACTAAGTCATTGTTTATTATATGTTTATCAGTGAAATCGCTAAGGTTCTATTCATCTTTCCCAAATTTAATTATGGAGACTTCTTCACTTTTCTTTTATAATTCCTCAACTTTATGAATAAAACTGGTTCGATGCTAATTTCTCGAAGCTTACTAATAGGTCTGTCATTACCACTCTTCATCTGTCTGATTACACTGAATCAGGCGATACTAGGGAAGAATTCCTCCGCGCGCGGCACACCATCCAGCCAGCACGCTCTGATTGAATCTCCCCTCGCCAGCCCGAGCGCAAGGCGCTCGAAGACAGAGGTTCACGTCTTTCATCCCCGCCCAGTCATGATTGGTGATGCCAGCCGCTACTCACCTCCGGATTTTTCTACTTTCAAAAGTACAGAGGCAAAAAAGCAGGCTTTTTACACGTATTTGCTGCCAAAAATCCATATGGCTAACCAGGAAGTCATGTTTGAAAGAAAGTGGTTGACCGCACTATCGCAAAATCTTGCTCAAGGCATCTATCCTACAGATGAAGAACTGCAAGCATTGGATCGCATAGAAAAAAGGTACGCCGTCAAGACAAACCAATTTGTTGCTATTCAGGAAAGACTTGCTGCCATGTTGTCCCGCGCTGATATTGTCCCGGCCTCTCTGGTCATCGCTCAAGCGGCAAAAGAATCCGGTTGGGGCACTTCGAGATTTGCACTTCAAGGGAACAACTACTTTGGCATCTGGTGCTTTACTCGTGATTGTGGTCTCACACCAAGACGGCGCGATAATGACCGTTCCCACGAAGTGGCTACCTTTGATTCGGTCGAAGATGGTGTTCGTTACTATATCCGGACGATCAACTCCCACGTTGCTTACGCTGACCTGCGAAATATGCGGGCAACTGCAAGGCGCCAGGATACGCAGGTTTATGGGGATAAACTGGCTAAAGGATTGGTCTCGTACTCAGAAAGAGGGATGCTTTACGTCAACGAAATTCGTTCGATGATTCAGCACAACCAGCTGAATCGATTTACCCGTATTTACAGCGCCTAACAAAAAATTTAACGCAAAAAAAGAGACCCTACCGATGACAATGTCAAAGATAAGGTCCCTGTTTTGGATTTTGGCCGGGACAACTTCCGCGAAACCCTAAGATTTCAACTTCCGTCGCTTGGTCTATCCAACCTCGCCCCCTGCCCGAAGGCCCTGTCCGAAGACAATTTGGGTGGCTCAGCTTCGGCCCGATGCTCCTTCGCTCCGGTAAACCGGTTGAGATTTCCTTTACAGGTCACCTCTGCGTTTTCACATTCAGACCATGGCAGCCTGACGCTTCTTCCCTTTGCGCATCTCGCGACACACGCCGTTCAGATTTTCCTTCTCCACCTCCACCAGCTGATAAATCAACCTGCTTTGGCGTTTCTTGCTTCCCTTCAACATGGAGCCCGAAAGCTCTGCTGTATCCGTTCCACCTTCTCGACCCGTCCCCGGAGGGCTGGCCTTTCTGGTCCTTCCCCTATTCGCACTCACCCGAGGGTGCTGCGATCAGAGATTTGCCAATTCTGCCTGACTCGATCGGGTTGCTAAACGTCTGAAGCACCAATCTCGCCGTTGACTCGCGGAGTCGTTATTTTAAGACGCCTTGCTACGTCCTCACCAATCGGGTCGATCGCCTCGATTGATAGATACAGACGAATTATTTTAGCTACTCCTCCGAAGAGGCTTTCGCCGTGCAACTTCTTTTGCATTGCAAATGAAGTTGCTACAATTCACCCTTCAGCCGCACTTGCCTGCGCGACCTCGACCCGGCATAGGTCTTGCGGTATCTAGCGTTCCTGCTCCCCGTTTCCGGCTTGCCGGTCTTCCTCAACCGTTGTACATAGATTATCACCATGGGATTATAATACTAATGAAACGATTGCAAGCAGCGGTGGATAGCCTGTGGATAACCTTGTGATAAGCAGGTAATAACCGGCAATAGTTTTTTAAACCAGAGAGATTTCGACTTCCGAACGGCCTATCTCTTTGATTAACATACATTTTACCAAACATGAGATCACTTCATACAGAGAAAACAACAAAAACCGATGATTAGAAAATCATGAATAACACACTCAGCACCCCCTTATGGCAGCCATCCGCACGGCAAGTCTCTGAAACGAACCTTGCTAAATTTACTAAGGACCTCAAGCTCCCTAACGACTATACTATTCTTCACGCTTGGTCAGTCGACTACAAAGATTTGTTCTGGCGCGCGGTCTGGAAACATTGCAAAATCGTTGGCGACATCGGCTCCGATCGCGTGCTTATCAACGAAAATAAATTACTTGAATCAACATTCTTTCCTGACGCAACACTTAACTTCGCCGAAAATCTTTTGCATAACAGGGGCAATCAGCTTGCCATCATTTCTCACTTAGAAAATGGCGAGCAGCACAGACTCACCCGAAACCAGCTGTTAGAACAGGTTCATGCGCTGTCTTCACAATTCAAAAATTTCAACCTAGAAATGGGTGATCGAGTTGCGGCATTTATGCCAAACACCCACGAGACAGTCACCACAATGCTGGCTGCAACAACATTAGGAGGCACATTTACATCATGCTCACCAGACTTTGGCGCCAACGGCGTTGTCGATAGATTCAGCCAGACCTCGCCTAAAATACTGGTGGCAACAAGCGGGTACACTTACAACGGAAAATTTATCAGTAGTCTGCCTACAATTATCGAAGTCTGCGAGCAGGTACCATCAATCGAACATCTCATTCTGGTGACTTCCCTGGACAACGGCACAACAACCCGCAACACCGACATTGAAAAATTGTTAGCACAACTTACTTGTCAGGTTCATTATTATGCTGAGCTTATCGCAACACAAGCTGTTGGCCCGCTCGAATTCACCAGAGTTCCATTTAATCACCCGCTGTACATCATGTATTCGTCAGGCACGACCGGCACACCTAAATGCATTGTTCACGGTACTGGGGGCACGCTGATTCAACACCTAAAAGAGCACCAACTTCACGTGGACGTAAAACCGGGAGATCGGTTGTTCTATTTCACGACCTGCGGTTGGATGATGTGGAATTGGCTTGTGTCGGGGCTAGCTTCGGGTGCAACGCTAATTCTGTACGATGGCTCACCCACTTTTCCCGAACCGCAGCGACTGTGGGACCTGATCGACAGTGAGCAGATCAACATATTTGGCACCAGTGCCAAGTACATTGCTTCGATGGATAAACTCGGCATCAAACCCCGTCTCAGCCACGACCTCGGCAGTTTACGCACTGTTTTGTCTACAGGCTCACCTCTGTCAGACGAAAGCTTTCACTATGTTTATCGGGATGTAAAAGAGGATATGTGCCTATCTTCTATTTCAGGGGGAACAGACATCGTTTCCTGTTTTGCTCTGGGCAACCCTTCCCTACCTGTTTATGCGGGGGAACTTCAATGTGCAGGACTTGGCATGGATGTCGATGTCTTCGACGAAAATCAAGAATCACTTCGCCAACAAAAAGGTGAGCTGGTATGTAAAAGCCCATTCCCTTCGATGCCCGTTGGCTTCTGGAATGATAAGAATGGGTCAAAGTACCACGATGCTTATTTTGCACGTTTTGCGAACATCTGGGCGCACGGAGATTTCGCCGAAATGACTGAAAACAATGGCCTTGTTATCCACGGCAGGTCCGACGCCATACTCAACCCGGGCGGCGTGAGAATAGGCACAGCTGAAATTTATCGTCAGGTTGAAAGGGTCGAGGGGGTCATTGATAGTATTTGCGTCAGTCAGGACTGGGAAGAGGATGTCAGGGTTATACTGTTTGTCGTCCTAACCCAAGGTCGTACGCTTGACGATGAACTCATCATGCGAATAAAACAGACAATCCGTTCCGAAACCTCCCCGAGGCATGTACCAGCAGAGATCCGACAAGTACCGGACATTCCACGCACAATAAGCGGCAAAATCGTTGAACTCGCAGTCCGCAAAGTGATTCATGGCGAAGAGGTCACCAACACCGAGGCTCTGGCGAATCCCGAAGCGCTAGCGTACTTTGCGAACCGGCTCTGAACCACGTCACCCCGGACACGAGCCAACCAGCAAACGGTGCTACTCATCCATTATCGCGACTGCTCTTGTCCAACCGGCCGAAGCCGCCCGAATTTTATGGGGGAAACAGGAGATCGTAAAACCATAATCCGGAAGTGATTCTAAATTGTGTAGTTTTTCCAGATGACAATACCCAATCTCTAGGCCAGCTTTATGGCCCTCCCAGATCAGACTTGCATCCCCGGTCTCTTGATACTTTTCATTCGTGTGCACAAAGGGTGCATCCCAACTCCAACCGTCTGTGCCCGTTACCCTGATGCCGCGCTCTAGCAAGTACATTGTTGCGTCGCGCCCCATACCACACCCGGCGGATACGTAGTCATCCTGACCATAGCGGGCTCCAGCCGCTGTGTTGACAACAACGATATTAAGGGGTTGAAGCTCGTACCCTATCCTTTCAAGCTCCTTCTCAACATCGTCTGCAGTGATGGTATAGCCGTCTGGCTTGTCTCTAAAATCGAGCTTCACACCCTTCTGGAAACACCACTCGAGTGGTATTTCATCGATCGTCGCGGACTTTTCACCGTTGTTCATTGTGGAATGGAAATGATACGGAGCATCGAGATGCGTACCGTTATGGGTGCTTAACTGAATTTGCTCTACCGCCCATGCTTCGCCATCGGGAAGATCATCTCCCGTTAAACCGGGAAAAAAAGACACAAGAGAATCAACCGATTGTTTGTGATCGATGTAATTGATTTTTGGCCTTGCGCCGGGCGGGTCGGAGATCACGTCATTTTCGAGGAAGATTGAAAGATCGATAAATTTTCTTGCCATAACCCCAGCCCCATTTGGTGAGAGATGATTGTTCAATAACATTGATCCCGAAAATTTCAGGCCTACCTCAATAGTAACGAGGCGCCCTCCATGATGCCAGTGGGCTTGAAAGCCATGAGATGGAATCAGACGCGTATGCTAAAAAAAGCTGATCGATTAGATCATTCACGCGAACCAATTTGGTCGTTTAACGCCGTTAAATGCGAGCAACAAGCAAGTAACGCATGTTTCATAGTGATTGGAAATACGGCTTCAACACCGGCCTCTCCCGACCTAAATCCCTCAGACCGCTCGACAAAGCCTGAAATTTACGTTTAACAAACCGCTAGCGATAACTCGTCTATCCACCGCTTAAAAAAAGACCCTAATCGTAAATCACTACCGAACGGATACTTTTGCCCTCGTGCATCAGGTCGAACGCAGTGTTTATCTCTGACAATGGCATGGTGTGGGTAATTAGGTCATCAATATTAATTTTACCTTCCATGTACCAGTCGACTATTCGTGGCACATCGGTCCGCCCTCTTGCGCCACCGAATGCCGTTCCTCGCCAAGATCTTCCAGTCACCAGCTGGAAGGGGCGAGTTGCAATCTCCTGGCCTGCACCTGCCACCCCAATAATACAACTTTCACCCCAACCCTTATGACAACATTCGAGCGCTTGTCTCATCGTGGTGACGTTACCAATACATTCGAAGGAATAGTCCACTCCGCCATTGGTCATATCGACCAGCGCTGAAACAACGTCTTTGTGCTCCAGCGGATTAACAAAGTCCGTCATGCCAAATTGAGTTGCCAAAGCCACCTTGTCAGCATTGATATCCACACCAATAATACGATTGGCACCCACTAATTTTGCACCTTGAATCACATTCAGACCAATACCACCAAGACCAAAAACCGCAACCGTGGCTCCGGCTTCAACCCCCATCGTGAATGCAACCGCGCCAATACCAGTCGTCACGCCGCAACCGATATAACAGACCTTGTCGAAGGGAGCATCTTCCCTGATTTTCGCAACCGCAATTTCTGGCATCACGGTATAATTGGAAAATGTTGAACACCCCATATAGTGCAGTAAGGGTTTGCCATCCAGAGAGAATCGACTAGTGCCGTCGGGCATCACGCCTTGACCTTGCGTTTCACGAATAGCCTGGCACAAGTTTGTTTTTGGGTTTAGGCAATACTCACACTCACGACATTCAGGCGTGTAAAGTGGTATGACGTGATCACCCGGTTTCAGGTTTCTTACGCCTTCTCCGACTTCGACCACAATACCTGCACCCTCGTGACCCAATATTGCTGGGAATTCGCCCTCTGGGTCGTCACCAGACAGGGTAAATGCGTCCGTATGGCAAATACCTGTCGCCTTGATTTCTATCAGCACCTCACCTGCTCGAGGCCCCTCAAGATCGACCTCCGCTATTTCAAGTGGTTGTCCGGCACCAAACGCCACCGCTGCCTGTGTTTTCATGTTGCGAGCTCTCATTGTGGTAATAAGACAAAAATACCATAGCCCATGGTTTCTGACTATGATGAAAAAAGTAAAGCGACTACAAATATTATCTTGCCATTAAGCACGGCCAAGGCTTTTTCAGACTAAGCGCCCGGCGTTTTAATGATACAATTGCTAAAGCGCCGCATGGACACTCAACTAGGCCATGCGCTTTTCCACATCCCCTATCCATAAGACTCACGCACATGACAGAGACAAAAATCACAGTAATTTCAGGCGACGGAATTGGTCCAGAGATAATGGACTCAACCCTGGAAATTCTTTCTAGACTCGAATCCAATCTTGCCTTTGATATGGCTTTGGCTGGGGGGCCTGCGCTTCAACAAGGCATGGATTTGATACCGGAGGAGACGCTGGAAAAAATTGAATCCAATGTCGCTACGCTCAAGGGGCCGATCACAACGCCTATCGGTAGAGGTTTTACTTCGGTGAATGTTTCTCTGCGTCAGCATTTTGATCTCTATGCCAATGTCCGTCCGGCACTTTCAATCCCCGGTGCGACGACAAGGTATTCAGACATCGACATACTGACCGTTCGCGAGAATATGGAAGGCCTGTACTCAGGCGTTGGACAAACGCTCAGCCCAGACGGAGAAAGAGCAGAGCTGAAGAGTGTCGTTACCAGAACCGGCAGTCAGCGGGTACTCAAATATGCCTTTGAACTCGCGCAACGCCTGGGCCGAAAAAAAGTAACGGTCGTTCATAAAGCCAATATCATGAAATCAACCTCTGGGCTGTTCCTCGATATGGCCCGCGAAGTGGCAGCGAACTATCCAGCAATTGAATGCCAGGAAATGATTGTTGATAACTGCGCCATGCAACTGGTAATGAACCCACAACGCTTCGATGTCATGGTTACAACAAACCTGTTCGGCGACATTCTTTCTGATCTGTGTGCGGGTTTAATTGGCGGCCTTGGCTTAACGCCCGGCGCAAATATAGGTAACGACAAGGGCATTTTTGAGGCGGTTCATGGCAGCGCCCCTGATATCGCAGGTCAAAATATAGCAAACCCAACCGCGCTATTGCTGGCTTCCGCAATGATGCTGGATCATCTAGGCATGCAAAATGATGCGGAGAGAATTAGGCGCGCAATTCAACAAGTGATTGGCGAAGGAAAATCGATCACTTCAGATCTCGGAGGCGCAGCATCCACCACCGATTATACAAAAGCATTAGTTAAAGCACTTTAATATGACCTACACCAACGTAATATTAATCACAGCTGATCAGTGGCGTGGCGACTGTCTGTCTAGCATGGGCCACGCGGTCGTAAAAACACCGCACCTTGATGCACTGGCAAAGCAAGGTATGCAATTCAGGAAACACTTTGCTAATGCTGTTCCCTGCGGTCCGAGCAGAGCCAGCTTGCATACTGGACTTTATCTGCATAACCATCGCTCCGGCACTAACGGCACACCACTGGATGATCGTTTCACTAACTGGGCGCAGGAATTACGCAACCGCGACTACGACCCGGTCTTATTTGGCTACACCCATACCTCTCCTGATCCAAGAAATATTCCTCTTGATGATCCAAGACTAAAAAACGATGAGGGTATCCTGCCAGGCATAAGACCTATCATCGATATGGGCACTAAATGCCCAGATTGGAGACGATATTTACAAGATAAAGGTTACGCGTTACCCAAAATTGAAGGCGCCACCTACTCTCTTCGAGAGACAACGGGACAAACTGCACACAATGACTCCCAAACCCCAGTGCCGCTGGCTATTGACAAGGCGCACACAGATACTCACTTTCTTACCGACAAGGTCCTTTCTTACATCGACTCATTTCGTGGTGATTCACTGAACGCGGGTAAAGGTTGGTGTGTCCACTTGTCGCTAAGAGCACCGCACCCGCCCTGGGTTGCTGCGCAACCCTATCATGCACAGTATCCACTGGAATCACTACCCGCACCGATCCGCAAAAAAACGCCCGATGATGAGGGGGATACGCACCCATGGCTCAGAGAACATCTCGCCACGCCAAGGGTGCAGAGTCACGAAGACATTAACAAACACCGTCACCTGCAGGCGAGTTACTACGGCCTGATGAGTGAGGTCGACGAGAATATGGGCCGCATGGTTGAAACATTAAAAAATCAGGGTGAGTGGGAAAACACGCTGTTTATTTTTACTTCAGACCACGGCGAACAAATGGGCGATCACTGGATGTACGGCAAGGCCGGTTTCTTTGATCAATCTTTCCATATTCCGCTTATTATTTGTTCCCCAACGACAAAACCAGGCCTCTGTGACCAGTTCACCGAGCATGTTGATATTTTTCCCACGATCATGGATTTACTAGAGATTCCAGCACCTCGACAGTGTGACGGATACTCTCTGGTGAACCAGCTTACCGCTTCACAGTTACATGACTGGCGTGATGCAGTCAATTTCGAATATGACTTTAGACACTCGCCTTCGGAGAATCAGTTAGCCCTCGACATGGAAGAAGCATGCTTGAATGTTGTACGAGACGACCACTATAAATATGTCCACTTTGCAAACCTGCCTGAACTACTATTTGATCTCAATTCTGATCCGGATGAATTGACGAACATTGCGCCGGAACATCCGGAGATAGTTGCGAAGTACGCCAAGAAATTACTCAGCTGGCGAATGAAAACAACGGATCGCACACTCACGCACCTTCAGGTCAGCAGGGACCTTGGACTGACCGACATGAGTCGAGCGGACCCACCAGGCAAAATGTGAATGAGGAATAAGCTATGCCCGTAGTAGCCAGTTATGGTGTCGATATCTATTACGAGATCCACGGCAATCCCGAAGCGGAGAAAACCCTCGTTTTTGCGCATGGCATGGGAGGAAATGCCGCGATCTGGTTCAACCAGATCGTCAGGTTCA
Source organism: uncultured Gammaproteobacteria bacterium (assembly GCA_913050215.1). Classification (GTDB taxonomy): domain Bacteria; phylum Pseudomonadota; class Gammaproteobacteria; order Pseudomonadales; family Azotimanducaceae; genus UBA4582. The sequence continues at coordinate 7,364 of CAJXBG010000086.1, read as the reverse complement.
GAGATCACTATAGAATTGTGACATTCGATCATCGTTACTTTGCCCGCTCAAGTTGCTCAGTCGACGATTTCGACCCAACAAAATTTCCCGCTGATGTACTCTCAATCATGGCGGCTGAGAATATCGACTCCGCAATTTTCGTTTGCCAGTCAATGGGGGGTTGGACGGGTAGTCAACTCGCGATCAACTATCCCGAAAAAGTAGATGCACTTGTCATGAGTCATACGCCTGGCATCTTTTACCACGTTGATGCCCTCAATGACGCTGAAGAGGTTGCGCACAAGGTCAGCACGATCGGCGCGGAATCATCACCTGCGCTTGCCTACGACTACCCTCAGAAAAACCCCAAAGGCGCGCTTTTGTATCGGATGATCAGCGCATTTAACGGCATCGATAATGCCGTCATACCGGCAAAAATCAATGGCGCTCAGGTAGGCGTGAACACCGACTCGCTTAAGGATTACGCTGTGCCTACCCTGTTCATCACCGGAGAGCTGGACATTCTTTTCCCTGCGTCGTTCATCCAAACACTGGCCGCAACCCTGCCCGGTGCTGAGTGCGAAAATCTAGGAGACGTTGGCCACAGTAGCTATTTTGAGTCACCCGACGCTTTCAATGATGTGCTGGCGACATTCCTCACTCGCCATTGCTCTTAAAAGTTGCTTAGCGCCATCCAAGCGTGACCGTTCAATTCGAGCACACATAAAAACACTGTCATTCCGATACGGTCGCACAGGATGGGTTTGTCACAGGTATGACTGACAACGCCATGTCGCTCGACGTCATCGTAAGCACACAGTAAAAATCTAACCCTGCGGCCATCGAACACAACAATGAAGACTCAATTAGGATACGTTCCGCTCCCGGCCAGCCCAGTAGGGTTTTCGAAGTTCGGTCTTTAATATTTTTCCAGAAGGATTACGAGGAATCGTTTCCATCCAGTCGACTGAAGTCGGGCACTTGTAGCTTGCCAGGTTCTTTCGGCAATAAGAGAACACCGCTTCCTCTGTCAACGCCTCGCCGTCTTCAGTTGCAGCAGGTGTGATAACCGCCTTGACCGTCTCACCCCAGCGGTCGTCAGGTACACCTATCACTGCTGCGTCAGAAATTGCAGCATGGCTCATCAGAACATTCTCAATTTCAGCGGGGTAGATGTTTTCACCTCCTGAGATAATCATGTCTTTGACCCTGTCATGGATAAACAAAAAGCCCTCTCTCAAATAGCCAGCATCGCCTGACTTGAACCAACCTTCAGCATCAATGCTTTCGGCTGTGGCAACATCATTTCGCCAGTAACCTTTCATCACCTGAGGCCCTCTCACCCAGATTTCACCAACCTCGCCGTCTGCCATGTCTTCGCCATTTTCACGGTTAACAATCCGTAGCTCCGAGCCCTCAACAACCCTGCCACATGAGCGAAGGAAATCAGCCCTTGGGCCACCTGGGTCATGCTCATCGGGATGCAACATGGTGACACCTCCGGTTGTTTCGGTTAGCCCGTATACCTGATAAAACTGCGCCTTAAAGGTGTTCATTGAATTGACAAGTACTTCTTCCGTGATCGGAGAAGCACCGTAGGTCACGGATTCCAGTGAAGAAAAATCAACATCGTTAATGTTTGGCTGCGCAAGCAAAAATTGCAGTACAGCGGGCACGAAAATTGTATGTGTCACACCGTGCTCAGGAATGACCGAGAGAATTTGCTGGAGGTCAACATCACGCAGTAATACCGACTTACAGCCACTAAACAACCCAATGACCCCCCACCCACTGCCCGAAATATGAAACAGCGGCATACAAACCAAATTGATAGCGTCGGGATTAAAATTCAAAGGTGCAAGGCCGTTGCTCATCATCGAAACCAGATTGTCGTGGGTCGTTTCGACTCCCTTCGGCAGCCCGGTAGTACCAGAGGTGTAAAGCTGATAACACGTTTCTTCTGGCGAAACCGGCACGTCTGGATCAGCCTCAGATTTACTCGCAATCCATTGCTCATAGGTTTGGTAACCCGTGTCACCAGGATCGCCCAGTACGACGATATTGTCAGGGCCATGCTTCTTTAAATCGAGGTTCATCGTGCTCAGGTGGCCCAAAAACTCCTCGCCGATGAGCAGCATCTTTGCCTCGCTGTGATTGAGGATATATTCCATTTCAGGCGCAGCCAGACGCCAATTTACCGCAACCGACACTGCCCCGAGTTTGGATATGCCAAACAGGAAAGTGAAATACTCCGGGGCATTTTTATCCAGATAAGCCACTCTATCCTGACTCTGAATGCCCAACTCCGCGAGGGCATTTGCACATTGGCAAGACTCTTTATCCAATGCTTCATAAGTCCAGGTTCTGTCATCACTGCTGTTATAAAGCGCAATTTGATCGGGGATGCTGGCGCGATGGACTCTCGTAATATCTCCAAGTGTTTTGATGGACATTTTTCAACTCCTTCCTCGGTGCAATTTATTCGGGTATTTCAGGCCACGTTGTCAGGCTATCTGCTGGACAAATCCGCTAAAATCCGGCTCTATCATTGCGAATATACTGCCCTGAGCCGGTATTGCAATACTGATGTGTTGTGCATCCATCTATCACCCGAGTATCTTTACAACCAGTGACGCCGGCGCCTAGGTTTTGGTATTCTCAGTCCAAATGCAGGTCCCGTGAAGGTTGAGTCCTGCCCGACATAGGGGATATTGGACTGCTTGGTCATTTGTTGGATACTCAGCAAAACCTTCAAGTCATTTCCATGAGCGGTTATGATCAGTCCATGCACATCGAAAAACACGGCACACATTATATTTAGCATGACCAGGGCAGAAAAACACAGTTTCACTCAGAGGCGCTTCCCGGCGAGAAATTTGCCCTTAAAGATTACCAAGCGGGTCTATTCAGGAACGCAGGAAAACACATTCAGACACAAACACAAACCATAAGGAAGTTACTATGAACTTTGAGTTTTCAGAGGAGCAGAATCTATTGCGCGAGCAAGCGCGTGGATTTTTGCAGGATAATTGTTCGACTAAAGTCGTCCGTGAGTCGCTGGAAAACGGCGGCGAATTCAACAAGGAACTGTGGCGCAAAGTGGCAGAAATGGGTTGGACCTCTACGGTCATTCCCGAAGAGTACGATGGTCTCGGGCTCAGCTATTTTGAACTCTCGGTTATCGCCGATGAACTCGGTCGCGCTCTGGCACCGCTACCTTTCTCTTCCTCGGTTTACCTTGGCACAGAAGCAATTTTAGCTGCTGGCTCAAATACCCAAAAAGAATCATGGCTGCCCAAACTGGCCTCCGGGGAAGCAATTGCTACATTCGCAATTGCCGAAGGAAATGGCCAAACAACCGCCGCAAGCCTTACTACCACCGCCGAAGGCGCTAGTATCACCGGGACCAAAGTACCGGTACCCGATGGCGATATTGCCGATGTTGCTGTTGTCGTGACTAAAAGCGCAACCGGTGATGGTGCAAGTTGGTATTTGGTACCCCTCGATCAGCCCGGTGTTCATCGAGAGAAAGTATCAACCTTAGATCCCAGTCGCACCTACGCGACGATCACTTTCAATGCCGCGTCCGGTGAGCTCATGGGTGCGGAAGGTAGCGGCTGGGCCTCGACTCAAGCTCTGTACGACCGCGCAGCCATACTCTTTGCCTGGGAGCAGACCGGTGGTTCCGATGCTGCACTTGAGATGGCGAAGAACTACGCCTTAGGCCGATATGCTTTCGGACGTCCGATAGCCAGTTATCAGGCGATCAAACACAAGCTTGCCGATATGTACGTCAAGAACACGCTGGCAAGATCAAATTGCTATTACGGGGCATGGGCACTCGACAGCAATGCACCTAATTTGCCGCTTGCCGCAGCGACTGCTCGAGTGGCCGCGACTCAGGCTTACTACTACGCATCAAAAGAAAACATCCAGACCCATGGTGGTATGGGTTTCACGTGGGAGTTTGATTGCCAGTTCCACTACCGGCGCGCAAAAGTGCTGTCGGTTGTGATCGGCAATGAGAGCCAATGGCAGGACAAGCTTGTCACTGGACTCGAGGCCGGCCTAGATGAAGACGCAGCATAATTCACGACAACGATAATTTGAAAGTCCACATGATTGAAATGTGGCGGTAATGAATCAGGAGTACGACGATGGATTTTAAAGATTCACCAGAAGAAGCAACATTTAGAGACCAAGCTGCTACATGGCTGAAAGCAAACGTGCCGGCGCCAGCCGAACTAGACGGCCTGAGCGAGATGGAACGAGGCAAACTATGGCAAAAACGCAAAGCCGACGCAGGATGGGCATGCATACGCTGGCCGGAGGAATACGGTGGCCGCGGTGCCAATGCTATTCAACAAGTGATATTGAACCAGGAAGAATCAAAAGTCGCCGCACCCGCGACTGGGCAATTTAGTATTGGCCAAGGCATGGCAGCACCCACAATGATGACCTGGGCAACCGAAGAGCAGAAAACACGTTTTTTGCCTAAACTCGCTTCCGGTGAAGAGATTTGGTGTCAGCTGTTCAGTGAACCTGCAGGTGGATCAGATCTCGCAGCACTGCGCACTAAGGCAGTCAAAGATGGCGACGACTGGATTATTAATGGACAGAAGATATGGACCTCTGGCGCACACTATTCAGACTGGGGAATCCTGGTGCTGAGAACAGACCCGGACGTTCCCAAGCATCAGGGTTTAAGCTACTTCTTCCTGGATATGAAATCACCGGGCATTGAGATAAAACCGATCAAACAGATATCTGGTGCAGCGAACTTCAATGAGGTTTATTTCACTGACGTGCGAGTTTCTGACACACAACGACTCGGTGAGGTTGGCCAGGGCTGGCAAGTGGCGCTTACAACGCTGATGAACGAACGCGCCTCTATCGGTGGTGGCGGTGGTGGTGCTGGCGTAAAACAGGCGCTGAAACTTGCCAACAGTGTCAATATCGATGACAAGCCTGCAAGCAAGGATCGACAGGTTCGCGCCAAGCTTGCTGATTGGTACGTCAAGGAAGCCGGCATCAAGTATACGGGCTATCGCTCAATGACAGCACTCTCACGCGGTGAAATTCCCGGCCCTGAAAACTCTATCGGCAAGCTCGTTGGAGCTCCTAAATCACAGGACCTGGCTTCATTTGCGATTGACCTGCAAGAGATGGGTGGAGTCATGTGGAGTCCAGGCGAAAACGATTTTGACAATCTTTTTCAATCAAGCTTCATGGGAATTCCCGGATTAAGAATTGCCGGTGGCACCGATGAAATCATGGCAAACATCATTGCTGAACGTGTGCTGGGATTACCTCAGGAACCCAGAATGGACAAAGGAATACCTTTCACCGAGGTACCTACTGGTTCGTAGACTTCGAGCAAGCAGCGTTTGAAAAAAGCGGCCTAGGCCGCTTTTTTTTGCTCCCGTAGAAAGACCTGGATAAACATGTGGGTCTTTCAATACACGGAAGATGTCGTGAAAACGCATTAATCAACACAGCTCTTTTGACACTTAGAACCGCGCCCACTGACCAGATGAAATTTTGCGATACCTTTACGGTAGCGATCGATGACCCTTTTGTCTAAGGTGGGCAGATGGGCAATTCACGCTTGAATACAACGGACATTTTAAATGGATCGCCAGAGTGTCCAACATAAAACCAGAGCAACGTTTCGCCTTTTACCGAGATTTATTATCGACATGGAACACATCAAGTTCAGTAAACAACCCCAGACTCTGATTGCGTTTATGCTGCTGGCACTGCAGTAAGATGCTGCGCAATACAAGGAAGACCAAATGAAAAACCTGACTGCATATGTTGCGAAGACCAACCCATGAGACCACTTGAAGGATTACTGGTCGTTTCTATCGAACAAGCCGTCGCTGCGCCCTTTTGCACTGCTCGCCTCGTGGAAGCTGGCGCACGCGTGATCAAGGTTGAACGCCCCGCGGGAGACTTTGCTAGGGGTTACGATCAGGCAGCGCTTGGGGATAGCTCTTACTTTGTCTGGATCAACCAGGGCAAAGAATCCGTCGTTCTGGATTTCAAAACACCCGCGGATGCCGAATTGCTGCACGCACTCATCGCCAAGGCTGATATTTTCGTGCAAAACCTCGCACCGGGCGCACTTGAGCGTGCAGGGTTTGGTTCAGCATCACTCAGGGGAAAAAATCCACGACTGATCACCTGTGACATTTCAGGATATGGCGAGGCAGAAGCCGTGAAAGAACTGAAAGCCTACGATTTACTGGTGCAAGCAGAAAGCGGCCTGGTAGATATCTCTGGCGGTCCGGGAGAAAGAGGCAGAATTGGCGTTTCGATCTCGGACATTGGCACCGGCATGACTGCTCATGCGGCGGTGCTAGAAGCATTAATCAAACGCTCGGTAACGGGTAAGGGTTCCGGCGTCAGCATGTCTCTATTCGACGTCACAGCGGAATGGATGACAGTCCCCCTTATTCATGCCGAACATGGCAAAGGAGCGCCCACTCGAGGCGGTCTACATCACCCCTCGATTGCACCTTATGGTGCTTATCAAACCAGTGATGGGATCGACACCATTGTCTCAATACAAAATGAGCGAGAATGGATACGTTATTGCGAAATTGTTCTACAAAACCCATCCCTTGCGATCCACACAAAATTTGCTAACAACAACCTCAGAGTCGAGAATCGCGCGGCTCTTGACGCCGAGATTGATGCGATAGTGGGTGGCATTGACGCCTCTGAATATCGAAGCCGACTCGCTAAAGCGGACCTTGCATTCGGTGCAGTCAACACCATCGCTGACCTCGCCAACCATATTGCACTTCGTCGAAGACGCATCAGGACGGCAGAAAAAGACTTATTGGAGATTCCCGCAACCCCCATCAGATGGAGCGACACAGATCCCATTGATGGCAAAGGTATTCCGGCGATCGGCGCCGATACAGAGAAAATTCGCGAAGAATTTCTGCCTGACTGATAAACCTGACTTATTGCATGCTGGCGTATGCTGAAAACTAACGTCTAATCGCTTTGGTATGGGCCTTATATTCGTCACCCCACCGCGTGAAGCGATCGTGCAATTCATGTCTAAAAAGATTTGGGGGAGGTCATTCTCAGGCTATCGAATGAAATATAAACCTCCAGACCCTTTGCGAATTGCTGCCAATTAAACGTACAATACGCGCTCTTTGAGAGGCACCATACCGCAGCTGAGTAAAAAGCGAGCGGTGAGATTGAAACGCCTTGTTATCGGACTTGCGTCTAGGGTGTTTGATTGATGTAAATCAATCGAAGTTTAGCTACTCTCAAAAACGATTTACTGCGCCCATAGCTCAGCTGGATAGAGCACCAGGCTTCGAACCTGGGTGTCGGGAGTTCGAATCTCTCCGGGCGGGCCA
>CAJXBG010000085.1 GCA_913050215.1 uncultured Gammaproteobacteria bacterium | reverse complement strand
GAGATTTTAATGCTTATCAAGGTTTGTTCGATTTTGGTCTCGGCGCTCTCTTGAGTCTTTGGGCCCAGGTTAACGGTGCAACAAGTTCATCTCGTTGGGCGGATTCTTCAGGTTTTTGCGTGTTTTGCTACGCGTCAGTGATTTCCTAGTAAGCCCTTAACTAACCCTGAACGCTTGATGCTTAACGATATTAATAAACTGGTCGTCTTTCGGTCCAGTCAAAACACGTAATACTAGCAAAGGCTAATGACACCAGATCGCTGTCTCGATCCCAGCCGCCAATTGCATGTAAACCAACGGGTAAGTCATTTGCATCTATACCGCAGGGAATAGATATTGCCGGATGCCCCGTTAAATTTGCAATGGAAAGGTGTGTCCACCATTTGTTAATACGCTCTTTGTTGCCGTTAATCGTGACACTTTGGTCGCTGTTGGGATCAGCAAGGGGCGGAGGCGCCGTTAATGTCGGCGTAAGTACAAAATCATAATTGCTTAATACCCGCTCCAAACGGTCGTAGGTGCGCGATCGATCTATGGCATCGGTTTGCAATCGTACACCGTCGGATTTGAATTCTTCTTCCCCCAGTAAACTTTGTAGACCAGGTCCCAAATGCTGTTGTGCTTCAACGGACATTTGCCGAACCCTGGCAGCGAGATTACTGGTCATCATTTGAGTCGCAATATCGGGCTGAAATTGAGTTGGGTCATCCAACGCGACATCTATATCCAAACCGAGATTGCCAAGCTTAGCTAAGCCTTTTTCGACTATCGCTTGGTATTGCGCATCGGCGATATTTCCTCCCAATGCAGGGATGAACAAGGCGCGTTTACCTTGCACTGCCCCCGCGGGACTAACGGGTGGGCTCATTGTCTTAATCTCTCGTCGCGACCAAGGATCAAGATGATGTGCACCGGACATAGTATTGAATAACGTCACGAGATCTTCAGGGTGTCGACAGTTCATAGAGATGGAGCTGTTGTTACCAAAATGAAACGGCCAAGTTTCGTGCGGTATCGCGCCGATGGTCACTTTCATGCCCAACACGCCGCAGGCCGATGCTGGAATGCGGGAGGAGCCGCCACCATCGGTACTCACCCCAAAGGGGACAATGCCGGTCGCAATAGCAACACCGTCGCCTCCGCTGCTACCTCCAGAGGACAAAGAGGGCGCCCATGGGTTTCTCGTGATGCCGGTGAGTACACAGTCAGTCGTGACTTTGCTAGCGAATTCAGGTGTTGTTGTCTTACCGAGCAAAATTGCCCCTGCGGCTCGCATTCTTGCGACCGCGACGACATCGCTATTGGGAATGTTGTGTTCTAGCGAACGTGACCCGTAGGTCGTCTGCACGCCCTGTGTATCTAACAAATCTTTGACGGTGAAAGGCACCCCAAAAAAAGCTGGCAATGTTTCTGGCTGCGTTTTACTAAGCAGTTCATCTGCCTGCCTTGCTTGTGCGAGGGCAGCATCGTGAGCGATGGTGACGAAGGGATTGAGAAGTGGTTGCACTGTATCGACCTGATTCAGCGCTTGCTCCATCACATCGACCGCACTTACTTCACCCTTTTTAATGAGTTTCGTTATGGCGGTACCCGAAAGCCCTAATATCGCCCTCATTTCGACGCAATAACATGTTGTTCCGCTAAGCGGGCTATTTCAATCTCTGAATAGCCTAGCGCGGTTAACACGTCATTGGTGTGCTCACCCAAAAGGGGCACATGAGTATCCGGTTTGAACGTGACATCGTTAATTCGATACCCCGCTGAAGTGACCTGGTGTTCGCCGTAAGCACTTTCTACTTTGGTTGTGAGTTCTCTGGCTTCGGGCTGACCCGTTTCGAGTACTTCAATTAAGTCTTTCACGCCGCCGGCAACAACGCCGCTGTCGCTGAATATAACGTCCCATTGAGCAACAGTTTTTTGCTGAAGGACTTCTTCGACTTTCGCTTCGATCTGTGGCATTTGAGCCATCAATTGGGCCGTACCGAACGACGCGAACTCCATCAAACCGATCGCTTTAAGGATGCTGCGCTGATGACTTGCCCTGTAGCCGGCCAGCATAATGTAGCCGTCTTTCGCCCGATAACGTCCCAACATCGGTCCATCTCGATTCGCGCCTGGCGGCACAGCGACCCCCGTTGTTGCCGCAATGCTGGTATGCCGGTTCATCAGTAGCATGGTGACATCCTGCATCGCAATATCGATGCGCTGTCCTTTGCCCGTTTGCTGACGAAGTAAAACGGCTGCGAGCACAGCTGATGTGGAATGCATGCCCGTTGCGTAATCAAGCACAGGACCACCGGTTCTTATCGGGCCATCGCCGCGCTGATTGATTGACATAAAGCCAGACGTCGCTTGGATTACGTCATCGAACCCGGGCCGATGTCCCATTGGACCGTTTTGGCCAAAAGCCGAAATTGACAGGTAAATTAACTCAGCGTTATCGGCCGCAAGAGAATCGTAATCAAGACCGTGATCTTGCATGGTGCCAGGTCGATAATTCTCTACGAAAATATCAGCCTGTTTAGCAAGTTCGCCGACCAACAATGCACCTCTCTCAGTCGTGATATCAATCACAACACTGCGTTTCCCAGCATTTTGTGCTACAAAACCTGTGCCCAAGCCCATCGCAATTTGTTCTTCATTGCCGCCCCAAGGGCGAGTCATATCTCCTCTGGGTGACTCAACCTTAATGACTTCAGCACCAAGTAGGGCGAGTTGATAAGTGCAATAGGGACCCGCTAGTACGTGAGTCAGATCCAATACTTTTAGACCTGATAATGGTTTTATGCTCATTCAACTGCTCCGAATGATTAACATGAAGACGATCGAAACTGCTTCATAAATCAACTAAAAAGCCATTGCCGATCGCGTTTCCAAATCGGAACATAACACTTGCCAAGGCAATAGTATCTTTTGAGAACTTTTTTGGATTAAAACTTGAAGGACGCTAGCGCATTCTACCTGCGATATTGATAGGGGTTTCAACGCTTGTCAGGGTAGTAAATTTAAGGCTCATTTAACCTGAGTTGCAAAAGTATTTGGTTAAGCATTCTAGGGAAAGAAGGCAAGGGAGCGATCAATTCATCTCTCGTGTAGGCTTCTGTTGCCCAATAGCGTTCATTTCGATCGGTTTTTGTCTTGCTTCTTTTGCATCTTAGGGGAACGATCCGTTGCCTCATTCGTGCACTAGACTGAAGGCAGCCCCGAGCTAATATGCCGTGGTATCGAACGAGGTTTTGGCGCTTTGGGGTACTTGCGCTGCAAGTTTGCTAAGAAAATATAGGGGCGAAAAAATATGTGTAATGCCATGACGAAACGGACTTTTTAGCTCATATTAGATCTTGCCATCAGTGCTGACTGTGAGTGGCTCCAAACAAATGGCAGGTTTGGTTGCAGTGCGAAGCATAGAAGCGCATCAAGTGCCACAATTCGTGAGTTTTCCAATACAGACGCAGTTGAGTTCACAGCTTCTTCTGGCATACTTCTTGACCTATTGTGAGGTTTGGTTAGCTCAGGCTGCAGGATATCTTGAATGAATGCATATAGATGGGAATGGCAAGCGGTGATCAATATGAAAAAATGCAGGCTGTTATTCGTGGCCATATGCGTATATACCAGCGCCTCAATATCGTACGCCGCGACCTCACTTGAGGGTGAGGCCGAATTTCGTGCGCTGTACAAAGAACTCATTGAGATTAATACAACGCTCTCCGTTGGCAGTTGCACGAAAGCAGCCAGCGCTATGGCAGAACATCTCAGACACTCAGGGATCCCTGATGCAGACATTCATGTCATCGTGCCACCGGATTTTCCAGCGCAGGGTAACCTCGTTGCAAAGCTACCCGGGACGCTACCGGACTCTGAATCGCTTCTTCTCCTCGCGCACATAGATGTCGTTGAGGCTAACCGGGAAGACTGGCAACGTGATCCGTTTAAACTGGTAGAGGAGAATGGTTACTTTTATGCAAGGGGGGCTGTTGACGATAAGTCTATGTCCGCTATTTTTGTCGACGTGATGAAACGTCTAAGCCGGGACAAAGTGCCACTTAGAAGAAGTGTTGTACTTGCCTTGACCTGTGGCGAAGAAACGCCAAATACGTTCAATGGCGCGAGTTATCTGATTGAACATCACCGTGATCTGATTACGGCAAAATTCGCCCTCAATGAAGGGGGCGGTGGAGTGTTGGCCGAAGGACGTGTTCCTATTTATAACGGTATTCAGGCCGGTGAGAAAACCTACCAGAATTACAGACTGGAAGTGGTGAATCCCGGTGGCCATTCCTCTAGACCTCGAGCCGATAACGCTATTTATCAACTCAATGATGCGCTCAGGCGAGTGTCAGGCTATGAATTTCCAATAGAATTCAATGACACAACCAGGGGGTTCTTCAGGCAGATGTCAAAAATGGAATCCGGTCAGCTATCCAGAGACATGTTGGCAATACTTGAAACTCCCCCGGATAAATCGGCGTTGCAACGAATTCAGCAGGACCCTGGACACAATTCCATCCTCCATACAACCTGCGTCACCACCATGATGGACGCCGGTCATGCCCCTAATGCATTACCGCAGAGAGCCACTGCCAATGTTAACTGTCGTATCTTTCCAGGGCGCTCTCAGGAAGAGATCAGGCAAGTGCTGGAAACGATTGTTGATGATGTAGAGGTCACGGTTAGTTTTGTTGATCCGCCTGAGACAACATCGCCGCCGCCTCCACTGACCGATGAGATAATGAAGCCAATTCAAGCGCTCACTGAAGAAATGTGGCCAGGTGTACCAGTATTGCCGAAAATGGCAGCGGGCGGCACAGATGGCAGGTTTATGACACCAGCAGGTATTCCAACCTATGGTGTCAGCGGATTGTTTAGTAAGCCTGGCGAGGTGAATGCACACGGGCTCAACGAAAAAGTATTGGTGAAATCGCTGATGGATAGCCGCTTGTTTTTGGACCGGCTGATAAAAATATTTGCTGCCCAAGAACCTTATTAAAAGGCCCAAGGCCATATGTAGAGAGGAAAATAGATAATGAAAGTAGGCATCATTCCCATAAATATTGGCGTTCAATCGCCGGCACAGATTGTTCAAACCGCACAGCTAATCGAGTCTCTTGGCTATGAATCGGCTTGGACGTTTGAGCACGTTATCGTGCCGGTCAGTTACGACTCTAAGTATCCTTATAATAAATCTGGGAATATGGGCGCAGCACCGGAAACCAATTTTGTTGATCCGCTCATCGCGCTGTCTGCGATTGCCGCTGCAACGACCACGCTGCGTCTGGCAACGGGGGTCAATATCTTGTCTCAAGTGAATCCAATTTATATGGCCAAGCAAGCGGCCAGCTTGGATTTTATATCTAACGGGCGATTTATGTTGGGTGTTGGCATTGGCTGGTTGCGCGAGGAATTTGATGCGCTTGGCGTGCCATTTGAGCGGCGTGGGGCGAGGTTTGATGACTACGTCGCCGGCATGCGTAAAATTTGGTCTGGGGATGTGGTTGAACACGAAAGCGACTTTATCTCTTGGAAAGGCTTTAAAAGTTATCCGCTGCCGATTCAAAATCCGTTTCCTGTGGTGATGGGCGGCGTCAAAGGCAAAATTTTTGAGCGCACGGCGCAATTAGGCAATGGATGGTTTGCACCCTCAGGCGATCCAGCGGAACTTAAAGGTCATATGCAGAGCCTAAGAAAAGAGTGTGATGCCATTGGCCGTGACTTATCAGAAATCGAAATTACCTGCATGTGGCCAGGCATTGGCGGCAAAGAATTTCTAGGCGAGCTGGAAGCCGTCGGCGTAAGCCGGGTGGTCATGCCAATGATGGGGGAAGGCGATCCTGTAGAGCGTTTGCATAAGGTTGCAGAAGAAGTAATAGGTTAGCCTAACCTGTGCAAATTCGGCGTAATGATTTCACTTCCCTGCTGAAGTCAATTTGTCAGTACGCTTCGCCGCCGGTAAGCATTTGTTCACTCGACCAGCATCGCGCGCACGGTCTGTTGCAACACGTCAATGTAACGGGCCTGAGTCCAGCCGCAGCGGTGGCGCAGTAGCTCCCAGTTTTCCACCGAGAGTTGACCCAAGAGCAGGTCGGTCGCCTCTGAGGTGGAAAGCGACAGCGTCAGCCTGCCATCACGCGCCAGTGCCTCTACCGCCGCCTCGCAACCATGACGAACAGCGCTCATGCGATCGGCCCAGGCGGCACCCGCTTCCTCATCTTTAGTTTGCATCGCGATAAACGCACTGGCGACGCCATAGATCTCGGGGATGTAATTACCCCATGCTTCCACAAACGCCTCGAGCCGCTCTAACCCTTTTGACGCGCTTCGACTTTTGACTAATCGCGCGTCGATGTCTTTGACCTCATCGATGTAGCGCGTGGTCGCGATCAATAACTCCGCGCGTGTTGGGAAATGCAAGTAAACGGCCTGCCGACTGATGCCGGCCTGCTTTGCGATATCGCTCATGCGCACCGCGCTCGCCTGACTATCGGCCAACAACTTCCAGGCGCTCTCGAGAATTCTTTCACGTGTTTCAGAGGTTTTACTTGACATGGTGTCAACTTAACATTAATTTGCGTTTTGTCAACTTGACACGGTGTCAAGAAACAGACAATTTATTGAGGAGAAAGCAATGAAAGTGATCGTTTTTGGCGCAACAGGCAGTGTGGGCCGCCTTGCCGTTGAGCGCCTGCTGGCCGATGGCCACGAGGTAACGGCCTTCGCGCGCCGACCAGAAGCATTAGAAATAACAACCCCCAAACTAAAACGGCTAACGGGCAATGTGATGATTCTCGAAGAGGTCTGCAACGCGGTTGCAGGGCAGGACGCCGTGGTCGTTACGTTGGGTGCCGGGTCATCCCGCTCGAGTGTCGTGCGCTCTAAGGGAACCGAACACATCATAGAGGCTATGCAACATCACCGCGTCGACCGGTTAATTTGCCAATCGACTTTGGGCACGGGCGACAGCTGGAACAACTTGGACTTTTTCTGGAAACGAATCATGTTCGGGCTACTACTTCGTCCCGTGTTCTTGGATCACGAACGCCAAGAACAACTCGTGCGTGAAAGCGGACTAGACTGGACCATCGTACGACCCAGCGCATTCACAGATGGTCCGGCCGACGGTAACTATAAGGTAGACATTCCAGCAGGTGAACGCCGGCTCAGGCTCAAAATTTCGCGCGCTGACGTCGCGGGCTTTCTGACCAAGTGCGTGCGCGATACCACGTTCAGACATCGGGCAGTGGGCATCAGCCACTGACCTCGTGGCTTACGACCTGTCGGGCTGATCACTTAGGGGACATAAGAGTCAGGCAGGGTTGGTTTGGCTGTCTATCCAAGCGTGTGTTAGGAATGAACGGCAGGTTCAGGATGTCGAAATTCCGCTTAGCCTCGCAGGAAGTAGGAGCCTCTACTAACCGGCTTGGTCCGCGGCAACCTGTTTCGCTGACGCTCTTTCACCGATCAACTTCAACAGAGCTTTTGCCTCTGGCAAGTCTGCAAACAGGTCCATGCCGAGCACACGCTTTGACGCGGCACCAGCAAGATTTGCTGAATACTGAAAAATCACATCCGCCATGGTGAAGTTATCACCCGCAACAAAGGGGCTGAACGCCCCGTTTCGTTTTAGGCAGGCAATACCTTTAGCAAGATTCACCCGGGCTGTCTCTTTCACCTCGTCACTCACCGAGCCGCCAAAGAAGGCCTCTGGAAAACAGGTGCGTGCAGGTAGCTCGAGATATAACTCCAGCTCTTTCATTAGCTCCCGAACCTTTGCGCGCTCATAAGGGTCTGCGGGCATCAAATTCGGCCCTGTGCCAAGGTCTTCCAGATGTTCAAGAATCACATTGGTTTCACTCAAAAACCCTTGCTCGGTTTCTATGCATGGCACTTTCCCCATCGGGCTCATTTTCAGGAAGCTCTCGTCCTGACTACCCCGTATGTCTACAACTTCGAACGCTATCTCTTTTTCCAACAAGGCCATTTTCACCATGTTGAAGTAGTTACTCATCGTAAATCCGTATAACTTGATCATTCTTTTTCCTGCATCTGGGTCAACTGAAGCACACTGTGACACCAAGCCTAACCCTAGTCAAAATTCAATTTACTGTTGCGATTATAAATAAAAAGGGTACGCGTACGTGATTGAAATATTTGGGAAAGGTTTGAGTCTAAATTGCCTTAACGCTGCCAGACACAAGCCGTGATCCAATCTCACCTTTGCGGCCCTGATTCATTCGCGGACGGAGGATATCTGGATGAAACTATTGATACTGTCGGCCTGGAATGCAGATGTTGTCAGGTAGCGCGATAAAGGCAGGCTTGGATTCTGCCTGATACTGGAGGCGCTTAGAGAATGTTTTCTTGAATTCCGTCCGAGGATAAGCGTTCAAAAGTGCGTCAAGTACGTGTCTAGGAATATCTTCCACTCGCATGCCTGATTGTTATTATTCGTTTCCGTTCAGCCGCGCCAGGTCATTCTGGAGACCTCGTAGCTCGATTTCTATCGCTGTACGTTCAGCTTCCAGATCCTTGTTGGCATCGTTGAGTGATTTGATTTCGGCAAGCATTTCTATCCGTTCCGTGGCTTTCAAGTCACGATTAAAAACTGCATCGCGTTGCAGTTCCTCGATTAGCTGATCGTTAGCTGCCTGCTCATTGATGATGTGCTCTACTTGTGACGCCAGTTCGCTGATAGCATCGGAAATAAGAAAGGTCTGGAATCCGAGGTCATAGCCCATGAGAAAATCGTCTTCAATCTCGATTGGGCAAACACGTAGATATTCCTCATCGTTCAGGCCTGCCTGATATCCCACCTCGTAAGTGCAGTAAGTTGCTAGACCTTGCTGATAACCTTCTGGGTAGTCCGTGTTGTTGCCGCATAAGCCATTGGTACGGTTTCCGTATTGACCATCTTGTTGACCACGGTCAAAAGTGCAGAAGACGCTGTTTCCTGCCTCGTGGCCTGCGAGGTAAGCGTCACGATCAGGCACAACATCATGGCTGGCGCAGGCCTTTCTATGCGCGCCAATGCGTCCAGCTGCTTTTCCGTTGGCCCCATCTTCGAACCCGATGGTGCGCCAGTCAGCGTTCACGCATTCCTCGCGGGATAATGATTGGCAAGCCGTAGTAAATAAGAAGAATGATGTTAGTAGTAATCGATTGAACAAGGTCTTACCCCAAGTCTGAAAGTTGCATCTTTTTAACGGAAAAACTGTTTCGTTGCCACCATAAACGATACGACACTAGTTGTTCATCTTAGCGGTGCGGCAACGTCTAATCGTTGGTTGGTAATAATTGCGTCAGCGTAAAATTCACAAAAAACTTACGTTTGAGGTTTACGCCTCAAGTCGCTTATAGCAATCAGGCAGTGATCCAGGTGATTGGGTAGCGTCGATCAGTGAGAAGACTTCGAGTTGGTGCGAGACTATTTTAGCTTATCAATACAGGCAGCTTTTAGGCGTGAATGGCTGTAGCAGTTTGTGGACATTAGCATTCGCGCGATCTCTTAAGTGTCTATGACGAGCGGATCGACGCCATTTATTCGTCGAAAAAATTTACATTCTCGCGCTGCCCGTCGATCCGCATATCGTTAAGTCACTGTTTTCATTGTTAAATATTTGTTGGCACCAATATTGCGTTACATATTGCGAAATGCATGGCGACATGAATTGCAATATGGAGGGTCACATTCTCCCAAGGCTATTTAGATTGAAATAACGGTCCACAAATCAAAAGAGGAACAAAAATTGAAAATGATAAAAGCAGTGCTAACTGGGTTGCTACTAACAGTTAGTGGATTCGCTGCAAACGCAGCTTTGATTTTTACGAATACAGCAAATGTCACATTGAGTGCCAGTCAGGTCGAAACAGGCACTACTACCCTAGATGTAACCGGTGGGGCTGGCGGCTTACTTGTAGCTTATACGGCTTCAGCATCAAATGGCGCTAATTGTTGCGGACCAAACTTTTTGCTTGATAATTTAAATGACGGCGACATTGGAGCCGGAGTTCCAAGCGACGGTCTATATGCGATCCCTAATAGTGGCGATCTACTCTTGGATTTTGGTGCACCCTCTATATTAACTGGAATCGCTATTTATAATGGTTACGGTAATCGTGACGATGGAAGTTATACGCTTTTTGATGATATGGGAGTAACTCTCGGCGCGTGGAATATTGCTGGGACAGGCGGCGCCACAGCTGCTGGGGTTGATTCATTCTGGCTTTCATTCATCACGCCAGTCGCGACCTCATCTCTCACGCTTAGCGCCCAGAGCACTCAGAATAACGGGACGGTAAGTTACCGTGAGATACAAGTGTTTTCCAGCTCGGCACCCGTGCCTGAACCCACGACTCTAGCTATTTTTGCCTTAGGTGCATTGGGGTTAGTGTCGCGTCGATTTAAGAATTAATCTAAAAGTCAGTTTTTGGTATTTAATTCAAGAAAACACCAATTGTCGTGATTGGTGTTTTTGATTTTGCTTTTGCTTTTGGTTTTGGTTATGCACATTAACGCTAAAGCTTAGATGTATAAAACGTGAAGACAAGCGAGATAAACCCGGTTTTCTGAAGATCGGTCCAGTAGGGTAATTGTTGATGTCCGGTCTATTTTAAGACACCACTGACGTGGTGACTCTTTAGATAGTCAATGACTGCGCGATGCTGATCTGATGGTTTTCCAATACAAGTCAGTCTATGCCGTTGTGTGCGCGGGAAGCATTTTTCTTAAACAAACTCCGCTCGTTAGCGCACTAGCTATGGTTCCAGTTGTCCGGATCCTCCGAAACGTTCGGCGATAAGCCAATGATGTCTCCATCGGTATGAACGCCTAATCCCAAAACTGTTCTATTGGCGTAATTAAAGTAGGCTACGACCTGATTTATTTCCAGGACTTCACCATCATCCCAACCAGATGAATGTAACTTGGCGATATCGTCCTCACTCATCTGCGCCGGAGTGCAACTCAGCTTTTTCGTATAGTGTAATGCCGCCGCCTGCCTCTCATCGAACGCGTCTGAAAACTGCTCTGACTCAAGTGCTTGGCGTATTTTTTTAGCGCGTTCATTATCATCGACCAATCGTTCCATGCCGGAAAAATGATGATCAACACAATAGGTACAGCCATTCAACATGCTCGTTAGCACCCCCATCGCCTCGAGGAACCATTTAGGAATTTTGTTCCCTGTATGATGGAGCACGTTCTTGTACATGACCATATGACCTTCCATCGTGTGAGGACGTAAGCTATGGGCAAGCATAATATTATCTACATTGTTATCGGGGCCCTTCACTCTTTTGTAGAGTTTGAGCAATTTCCCTTCAGCTTGCTCAAAAGGAATGTGTTTAATCCAACTCATTTCATCTCCATTAACTGCTTCAATCGTCTTCTGTATTGTTCCCGTAATAACCGCTTGTTAGGCTTTGAACAGGTTGCTTAGTTATTTTTGTGCGTCATAGCGTCATAGCGGCGATCCATCCGAATATCAACAAGGGGATGTTGTAATGAATAAAGGTGGGTACCACGGTATCCCAAATATGGTCGTGTTGTCCGTCAGAATTTAAACCTGCAGTTGGGCCCAAAGTTGAGTCTGATGCAGGAGAACCTGCGTCGCCAAGCGCGCCGGCAGTACCGACCAACGCAGCAGTTGCCATTGCTGAAAATCCAAGATCCATGCAAAGAGGCACATACAAAGCAGCAATAATGGGTACTGTTGAAAATGAAGACCCAATACCCATGGTGATTAACAACCCAATCACTAACATCATGATCGCAGCCATTGCTTTACTGCCTTCAAGAGCGCCAGACG
Organism: uncultured Gammaproteobacteria bacterium; assembly: GCA_913050215.1. Classification (GTDB taxonomy): domain Bacteria; phylum Pseudomonadota; class Gammaproteobacteria; order Pseudomonadales; family Azotimanducaceae; genus UBA4582. The sequence goes on along the minus strand of CAJXBG010000085.1, from coordinate 5,215 downwards.
TCGATGAGACTAAATCAGTGATGCTACCTGTTGTTTTCATCACTTCAGCAAACCCTGATGCGGTAATCATAATGAAACCGATCATTGCCATCATCGCAATGCCTCTGCTAAACAAATCCTGAGTTTGATTCCACTTAACAACACCGGATACCGTGAAAATTAAGATGCCTGTTAGCGCGCCCATAATCATTGAGTTGCTATAAAGCTGCATTGATAAAGCGGATGCGATGGCGATGAGGCTGATCGTTAGTGACTTTTTATCAATTGCTGCGTGCGCCGGTTCAAGCTTAGCAGTCTCCGGCGCATCATAATGTCTGGGTTTTCGATAGGTGAAAAAAACGGCGATTAACAGTCCGGCTAACATACCGCACGCGGAAATTAACATTGAGAGCGGTACATCTGATGCTTCAATAATCAGGCCATTGCTCTGCAAATTTTTGTGGAGGATTTCAAACAAGTAAATACCACCGAATCCTACCGGCAGTATCAAAAAAGGCGTCGCCAATCCAAAGGTAATGACGCAGGCGATGAGTCTGCGATCCACTTGAAGCTGTGCAAAAACCGCTAACAAGGGAGGGATAACAATGGGGATAAAAGCAATATGAATGGGTATGATGTTTTGTGACGATATAGCAATGAGCAGTATTGATGTGATTAAAATGGATTTTATCCATTTTTCTGAAGCGCTATTTCCACGACCTGTTTTTTCGATGATTAATCGAGCTAAGACATCCGTGATACCCGATCGCGATATTGCCACCGCAAAAGCCCCAAGTAGCCCATAGCTAAGTGCGATAGTCGCGCCACCGCTTAATCCATTTTGAAAAGCATCCACTGTCTCAAGAAAAGTTAAACCCGCCCAAACACCACCTGCAAGCGCACCCAAACACAATGACAATATGACATTAACTCTGAAAAGGCTGAGAATAAGGACTAGGCTAACCGCAAGCACGACTGCGTTCATTTCTAAGATCTCATTGATAGTGACATTATTTTATAAGTGAAAATTTACCCGTCCAGTGTAGACCGAATCACAGTGAGGATGTAAACAATTCATGGCATCAACGTAGATTAAGCGGGGCAAATCTATCAAGGTTGAAATCATCAGAGCGATCTTGCCAACACCACTTTGAAGACAAGGGAAATGCGCCCGTTTTCTAAAGGTTGGACCATGACTACAGGATGCGGATCTTTTGGCTAAACGGCTGTTGAGTTAATCGCTGAGCGCTGCCCGCGATTAAAGTCTTAAGCCATTAATGCGTGGACAGGTGATCAATCCGTCGCGTCGATCTGGCTTCGTATCAAAGCAAGAATCTTGTCAGCCTCAGAACGCGCATTTTCTAGATCTTGGGCACTGTTCCACATCATGATTCGGCGAACAGTCAGAATGGCTCTGAATTCCGGATCCTTAGCCAGCTTCAAATAGAGAGGCGGAACAGGCCCTGACTCTGAACACACTAATTGTCCTTCCGGGCAAATTGCGAGCGGGATTCCATTTCTAGTTAAAACCGGCATGATTTCATGCATTGCGTAGCCGCGGAACGACAAGTCGTTTGTGTGGATATCTTCCAGCCAATCCGGCCATTTCACGAGCATCCCTCGTAAATCTCTATCGCTGATCATTTCGAGACGGCCCGACCCCAAAACTCATCAGCCGATGTGATCGACAACCTCAAGGTGTTGTGCCAATTGATCAATCTGTGTCATCCAGCGGTTGACAAGTTCCGGCGAGGAGGGCGCAGCCGTAACGCCAATTCCGATCTCCTTCGCGAGTATCGCCTCAACTGCTAGCGATACTGGCATTGAAACCAGGTTTGCCATGGCGGTTGTCTTATTGTCACCCCACGCATCTAGCACGTAGGTCTTGTTGTAGACACCTTGACCATCTTTTTCCGCTTTGAATTCAACACAGAGTACGACCCGGTCTGGGTCATTTTCGTCATAAGCGTGTGCTGTCCAGAACTCATCAGACATTTCCGTCAAACGGGCATCTCCAGCCTCACCTTCTAGCGTCTCGATTTCGGTAAACACATCTGCCCAAGCATCTGCCCATCCGTTCAATCGCAATGTGCCGCGAACGAATTGCTTGATTTTCCAATCAGCACCAAACTTATAGTCCTCTATAAATGGCAAGCTATCTCGATTGGGATAGACTTCAAAACTCTCAGATTCTGGCAAAGGCGCAACGTACGAGCCGAGTGCATCCCAAGGGCGTGAAGTTTCAAGGTTTTCAAAATCACGGATAGACTTAGAGGGAGAGCGAAGTGCTTTTAAAACGCCCAATGGAGACCAGCTGAACTTATAGCGAAAATCATTGGGAATTTTAGGAATACCGCCACAGTAAGATATGAAGCTAATGTCGTTATTCACATCGTAGGCGGCGGACGCGCGGTAATCTGCGATCAACCAATGGGCCATGAGATGGTCAATGCCCGGGTCGAGTCCCACTTCGTTTACCATCATCAGTTCTAGGCTTCTGGCTTTTTTATCTAACGCACGCATTTCAGGTGAAATGTAGGATGAAGAAACAAAGTGTGCCGAGGCTGCGATGCAAGCATTTGCCACCGGCACATGCCATTCCCCTGGCAGCATAGAAACAGCGACATCGCCCGCAACTAACGTGCTGGAGAATTCATCGAAATCAAATTTTTTGATATTTGAGGTCAGGTCGCCAACAGCAAGTTGTGCTTTGTCTGTCGTGCGGTTCCAGACCACAACATCATAGCCCGTCGCGATAAGTCGCCTTAAACCTGGTACAGCTGACAACCCTGTACCCAGCCAGTGAATTTTTGGCATAACAGTCTCTTTCTATTTGTTGGTGTGGTGAGTAAATATTTGTTCTGACCGGCCTCAAGCGCCATGTTTAACTTTCCCAAGCCGCATCAGAAACTGCTGTGAAGATAAGGGAATAGACCACATTTTCTGAAGAACGGTCAAGTAGGGTGATTGCTTATGTTCAGTCTGTTTTACGATCCACTGACGCGGCAACCCTTTAGATGGTCAAGATTACACAATGCTGATCTGTTGGCTTACAGATTGTCGCTACTGCTGCATGTCTCCGCGCAGCCTACTGACAAACGCGCTTGGAAATTAATATGTCGGAACCAGCATAAATTCATCAAAAAATGCCGATAGCTCTGTTTGTGCATTTAGCGGCAAGATATTGGCAATGTGCTGGTCCGGGCGCACGATAACCATGCAGCCTCGCGAGCGATCGATGCCTCGCAGCGCGTATATGTCGTTGTCCTGGTCTGCGTGGAACACTTTCTCATAGTCATTCAGACCATATTTACCTTTTGCGGGCCACAGGAAGCCAGGTATTTCCTCTATGGCAAGATCCTGTTGCTGAAATACGCCATAGACATCAATCACTGAATCAATATCAGTGCCCTCAGGCGTATACTTGATCACTGGAGATGATTCGCTCTTTGCTAAAAAGTGGATGAGTTGCGCTGAATCAGAAGTACTGTCAGTAGGGTTCTGATCGCTGCCGAATATAAATAGTCGCCAGCGACCATCAGCTTTATTCAGGTGGCCTAGATGCTGGCACCTGCCGTCGGACACCCGAATAGCTTCGGCCGAGTGGAAACGTTGACCGATGTTAAAGCCGCTGGCCAAGGTTTGATTTTCCTGGCCCGTGCAAATGTAGGAAGGGAAGTACTCAATAGCGGTGCCAGCAACAAACCCATTTTGCCTAGCCATGAATTTCTCGATATCAGTGATATCCGTCTTTATCTGCTGTTCGCTCTGTTTCGCCGTCGGACTGGTGGCAACTAACTTTGACAGTTGTTTGTCGGCCTCAATGAGTTGCTGCGCGACTTTTCGTCGCTCCGGTGAATACGTTTGCAGCAATTTTGGGTGGCTTTTCCCTTGCAGGACAGCAGCTAGCTTCCAGCCAAGATTAAAGGTGTCCGGCAGCGAGGTGTTCAGTCCCCACCCGCCTTTTGGGCTGTGCGTATGGCAAGCATCACCAGCCACAAAGCCTCGCGGAATAAGATTCTCTGCATTATTCAGGGGTCTGTCATCGAACCTGTCAGCTACACGCTGACCCACCTCATAAATTGACCACCAGGCAACCTCCTTAACGGACACAGTATACGGGCTAAAAATGAGCTGCATCTTGGCGATAATATCTTTTTCGGTAAGCTGAATATCGGCTGCTCTCTGGCCTTTATCCAATAGCTCGAGTTCTACATACATTCTGATAAGGTAGCCGCCTTCGCGGGGAATGGTCATTACCGCCCCATTTTCTTTTGACTGTATGAAGCTTTTAACCCGGATGTCCGGATAATCTGTCACCACCAGAACGTCCATCACTCCCCAGGCCTTGTTGGCTGAGTCGCCCTCCAAAGCGATGGACATACCCTTGCGAACAGCGCTTCTTGCCCCATCGGTGCCAATAATGAATCGTGCTCGAACGGTTTCGATCTTGTTAGCATCTCCTTCATCGCTTCGCTCAAATGTTGCGGTAACGGGATATGCGGACAGGTCTTGTGTCACTTGGGAATCCATATCGACGCTGAGCAGTCGGCGGCTGTAATGCGGAACAAGGTGCGTAACAGAGTTCTTCATACCTTCGAGCAATATTTCGTGGAGCCGGGCCTGATTGACAATGCTGTGAGTGAATTCGGAGAGTCCAAGTCGTGCGTCAGCAATTTTATGCGTTCGCTTGATGTTTTCAGGATGTGCGCTATCCGGTTCCCAAAAAGCATTTTGTTTTAACTGATAGCTCTCTTTAACAATCATCTCGCTGCAGTTAAATGCTTCCATAATTTCGATAGTTCGGCAGGATATGCCATCAGCTCGGCCAAACAACAAGGGGCCCGACTCCTGCTCAACGATGCAGGTTGTGATGTCAGTAAACTCCGAAAGTTGTCTCGCCATGGTCAGGCCTGCAGGGCCGCAACCCACAATTAACACATCGACCTCTGTTGGCAGCTTAATAATGGGCGGTAGGGGAGCGGGCTCACGGGCTGCATCTGGAATCTCATAATTACCCGGTTTGAAACCATTCAGGTGGTACTGCATTGCACAAGTCCCTTGTCGTTTGCATGCGTGTAGATAAGTACTTTAAACCACATTTTCGCCAGATTGCCAAAGTACCTTGATTAGGCTTTTTTACATCAGCCAGCCAAGGTGGAGACTTTTCGGCAGAAAATAGTCAATGTCTGAGTGGTCACTGACCTACTAGCCTACAGACGGTAGGGGCGATCAC
>CAJXBG010000084.1 GCA_913050215.1 uncultured Gammaproteobacteria bacterium | reverse complement strand
TTGATAGTGGCAAAATTAATTGAAAGCAGTGTTTAATTTCTGGGCACGTAAGCTAGGTTACTGTGCCAGAAATCAACCACATAATTTATGCGTGGTTTTAGCAACGCTCGATAAGCAGGTAGCTCGCTCAGAGGTACCCAGCGACACTCGACAATACCTTCTTCGATTTGTGGGCTGACATCGTCATCATCGCCATCGTATTTCATCAAGTACCAGTGAGTTTTCTTTAAATATTTTTTATTACCGTGACGCGTTGTATGCCAAGTCGAAACCAGTTTGCCTTCGATGGTCAGCTTGTCGATATCAAGCCCAGTTTCCTCCTGAACTTCTCGCATGGCCGCTTCGGGTTTGGATTGCTTGCTTTCGACTCTGCCTTTTGGCATGTCCCATTTGCCGCGTTTGAACATGAGCAATATGTGATGAGAATGATTGCAAACCAGACCACCGGCGGAATTGATCACCGGTAGGCCAATCGTGTTTTTGAGGTTCAGGTTTTTGTTTCCCGTTTCGTCTTTGTCAGTCAATGTGCATCGTCCTCTGGCGGGGTGATATAAAGTTGTTAATCGTGATGATCGGTTAAGGTGTTGGCTAATCTATAAGCCCTAGCGCTTTCGCATGAAAATTCAAATGATCTTCAATGAATGTAGCGATAAAAAAATAGCTATGGTCGTACCCCGTTTGCATTCTTAATTCGAGCGGATAATCGTTTCTGTGACAAGCCTCCTCGAATAGCGCCGGGCGGAGTTGCTCCACGAGAAAACCGTCGGCATCGCCCTGATCAATTAAAATAGGCAAGTGTTCTGTGGCTGAATCAACGAGTAGCGTTGCGTCATGTTGGTGCCACAGTGTTTTGTTCTGACCAAAATACCCGGAAAATGCCTTTTGTCCCCAGGGGCATTGATTAGGGGCACAAATCGGAGCGAAAGCAGTAACTGATTGATAGCTGCCTGGATTCCTCAACGCGATGGTAAGCGCGCCGTGCCCGCCCATGGAATGCCCGGAAATCGATTGTCTTTTGCTGTCGACAGGGAAGTTATTGTTAATCAGCGAGGGAAGTTCCGTCACGATGTAGTCGTACATTTTGTAGTGTTGACTGTAGGGGGCTTCTGTCGCGTTGACGTAGAACCCCGCACCCAGCCCAAAGTCCCAGGCACCGTCAGGATCATCACTGACATTTTCTCCCCGAGGACTCGTGTCCGGCATGATGATCGCCATACCCAGTAACGCAGCGACGCGCTGCGCCCCTGCCTTGGCAACAAAATTTTCGTCAGTACAGGTTAACCCTGATAGCCAATATAAAACGGGTACTGCTGCCGAGTTTGCCTGAGGCGGTAAGTAAATTGAAAATGTCATCTCGCACTGGCACGCGTCCGAAAAGTGCTTGTATTGAGATTGATGACCCCCGAACATTTTTTGCGTAGCAACGAGATTAATAGCCGGTTCGAGCAATATGGATTTCCTCTAGAACGAGTTGATTTTTGTCAGCATAACTCAGGAACAATAGACAAAACAGTAAGGGGTGCGTAGCCTTTGGTTCATAAGCCTTACAATAGAATACATCACCATGATTCAGCTTTTTTTCTCGACAGTCCTGCAACCGGTGCTCATGTTTTCGATCTGGTTAGTAGCAATATCTATTTCCGGTTGCGCGCATTCAGCGGCGACGGGAGTGCCAACTTCAGTTGAAACCAAGGAAGTCACGCTGCTTTTTACCAACGATTTTGAGAGTGCGTTTGATCCCATTCCTGCTTACTGGAATCCGCAGGTGGAAAATCTCGGTGGCATAGCTCATATCGCAACGTTGATAGACAAAATTCGGGCACGTGAAGATGTGGTTTTCTTATTTGATGCGGGTGACATTTTTACCGGCGTCTTGTCGAAGAAGACCGAGGGTATGGTCCCCATGGAAATGATGATCACCATGGACTACGACGCTATGGCGATTGGTAATCATGAATTTGAATATGGCTGGAAGTCATTTGCAAAGACCAAAGATCGACTGCCATTTCCAGTGTTGGGTGCAAACCTGTTTTACGCCGAATCAGGGTTACCCTATGCGCAGGCATTCACGATTGTCGAAAGAGATGGGGTTCGTATCGGCGTCATTGGCATTATGGGTCAGGATGCGGGTACTGCGATTATTCCTTCAAATATCAAGGGTATTGATATTCGTGACCCGGCTGAAACAATAAGGCCGTATATTGATATGTTAAAACCGCAGGTCGACTTGATCGTTGTGTTGACTCATCAAGGTAAAACGGCGCCTATGCAGACAGACGATGAAGCGCATCCGGAGATTCAGCGTGGCATCGAATCGGAAATTCAGTTAGCGGGCGCGGTTCCTGGCATCGACGTTATTTTCAGCGGGCACGCTGATTCGGGCACTGAATCGCCCTATGTTCACCCCAGAACAGGCACGCTGATCATGCAAACCTATGGGCAGGGCACGCGGCTGGGTTCTCTTTTGCTTCGTTTCGAGCGAACCCCAGGACCTGTAGGCACATCCACCAAGATCACGTCACACAATGGTCAGCTGATTCCTGTTGTGAGTAACGAGTTGGCGGCCCATCCTGTTGTCGCAGAAAAACTGGCTGCATATAAAGCTCAGTTTCCTGAATTGCAGGAGACGCTTTGCTTCGCTGAAGAGAGAATCAGCAGGCGCTACAATGAAGAGTCAGATCTCGGTAATTTATATGCGGACATTATTCGCGCGGAAGCAAGTGCTGAAATTGGATTGATGCCATCGGGCGCGTTGCGAGCCGATCTGCCTGCGGGTGATGTACCCTTGATTGATGTGATTGACTCTTTTCCCTTTACCGATCGAGTGGCGCAATTGGAAATGACAGGTAGCCAGATTTTGGCGGTGCTGGAACAATCCTTGACGCTTGAGCGAGGCATGCTTCAGGTGTCCGGCTTAAAAGTGAAATATACGTTGTCAAAACCCTTTGGCGAACGCGTGCAGTCGGTTGCGGTGAACGGCGTTAAACTTAAACCCGACAGCCGCTATCATGTCTCAACCGTTGAAATTATGGCACAGGGTGGTGATTTGTATCATGCTTTTCGAGAGGGAAAGAGAATAGCAAGCGAGGACGTCAAGTTCTCGGATGTTCTGACTCGACACCTGCGCAATGCAGGCACTGTTGGACTGCCGCCAAAAGGGCGCCTACTTTCTTTGGATTAACGCCGTTAATAGCTTAATGAGTAGCATCAGCGATTGGCCAGATGTACACCTTTGGTGATAGCACGTGCGACCACGTTTGCGGCTGCTGTTCCCAAATGTAAGGTGTCGACATCGGTCCCCGCAATATCAATCTCGTTAGATGAAATAACGAAAACCAAATCGCCGTCCGATGGCGTGTGTACCGGGTAAATTGCTCTTGCGAACCCATCGTGCGCGTTCACAGCGATGCGTTTGCACTCGGCCTGCGAGAGCGAGGCGTTGGTCATGACAACAGCAAGTGTCGTATTCTCCATAGGCTGAGTAGTGCGCTTCGTGTTCATGATATGCGCGTTGCTAGGCAGTGGGTGTGGCAATCCGCGCCCGCCGAATTCATCGTTTAGCTCAAACGGTGCCGCCCAATAATGGTGAGTATCGCCGACAAAAACAGATCCGACCGCATTGCAAACGACTGCGGCAGAAACGACTATTTCATCTCCGAGTGTTTGTTCTGCGAGCCCGAACCCGCCTGCTGCACCCGCGGTAGTCGCGCCTGAACCGGCGCCAACGGACCCTTCTTCAGGACTGCTGGTAGTTTGACTTGCAGCCTGATGGCCCAGTTCTCGATAGGGTGGATAGCGTCCCCAGGATTTGTCACCGCCGTTGTTCAGATCAAAACATATGGCCGAAGGAACAATAGGTACGCGTATTTCGCCCACGGGGTAGCCTCTGTTTTGTTCGCGTAGCCAGGCCTGCGCGCCTGATGCTGCATCGAGACCAAAAGCAGACCCGCCAGAGAGGACAATAGCGTCTATCGTTTGAACCATTTGCTCAGGCGAGAGCAGATCAGTTTCACGGGTGCCGGGCGCGCCACCCATGACATGCACGGCAGCAGTAGCGGGTCTATCGGGTAAAATGACCGTGACACCGCTTTTCAGGCGCTGATCATCTGCGTGTCCAATTCCGAACCCTTTTAGCAGCATTGTTAGTTGCCTCGTAAGATGAATCGTTGAAGTTTAATCGCCCGTCACTAAAAAGCACCTTACCAACAAGCTGCACGTCTATCACGTCTGGGATATGATGCGGCGAGCTATTTCATACCAAATGTCGTCATAAGCGCTAACCAGAGTGAATTAGAATTGAGCGGTTTGAAAATCACAAAGCAGGACCAAACAGACTACATCATTATCGGCGCAGGCTCGGCCGGCAGTGTTTTGGCGAGCAGATTGTCTCGGAGTCATCACGTAACGTTGCTTGAAGCCGGGTCCAAAGATCACGCGTGGGATTATCGCCTGCATATGCCTGCGGCACTATCGCACGTGTTGTCGAATGATAGATACAATTGGTTTTACAATTCGGAACCAGAGCCCGGGCTAGATAACCGCCAATTATATTGTCCCCGTGGCCGGGTGCTTGGCGGTTCTTCTTCTATTAACGGCATGATTTTTGTTCGAGGAAATAAAGGTGATTTCGACGATTGGGCGAATGCGCCCGGTATGGAGAGTTGGGACTATGATCGCTGCTTGCCTTATTTCAAACGATCTGAAAATACGATCTACGGTGTTGATAGTCATCGAGGGCGTGTCGGTCCTATGCACATTAGCAGAGGAGAAGCGGATAACCCGTTGTTTGAGGCGTGGTTAGCGGCTGGAGAAGAACTCGGCGTCCATCGTTCAGAAGACTTCAACGGATTGCAGCAAGAGGGCGTGGGTGTTTTTGATCGCACGATTAAAGCGGGTCGGCGCTTTAGTACAGCGCAAGGCTACCTTACGCAGGGTAATGATGATGGTGAGGGCAGTCTGACGATCTACAGCGGTGCCCAGGTACAAAAGATATTGTTAAACAACCAGAAAGCTGAAGGGGTTGAATTTCGACGCCGCGGCAAAACACATAAAATTTATGCAAATAGTGAAGTGATTCTCTGTGGTGGTGCGATTAATTCTCCGCATCTATTGATGCTATCGGGTATCGGCAATGCCAGTGAACTAAAATCCGCTGGAATTGATCCAGTGGTTGATTTACCCGGTGTGGGTGAGAATTTGCAAGACCACCTTGAGATTTACGTGCAGTATGCTTGCGAGCAACCTGTCTCGATTTATCCTTCATTGCATTGGTATAACCAGGCGATGATTGGTCTTCAATGGTACTTGATGAACACTGGTGCGGGCGCAACCAATCACTTTGAAACGGGTGCTTTTTTGCGAAGTGCTCCGTCAGTGCCCTATCCTGACTTGCAGTTCCATTTTCTGCCCGTTGCGATGAATTATGACGGTCGGGATCGTCACAAAGGACATGGGTTTCAGGTTCATGTGGGTCCAATGAAGCCGACCAGTCGGGGGCATGTAAAATTGAAATCCAACGACCCGAATAGTGCGCCGAACATCTTGTTCAACTATCAAACCACGACCGAAGATCGGGAAGTCATGCGTGCGGGCATTCGCCGGGTTCGTGAACTCATTGGCACTAAAGCTTTTTCGCCCTACAAAGGTCGCGAGTTAAAGCCCGGAGCCGGTGCCACGACAGATAGTGAACTTGACGCATTCGTCCGAGCGCACGGAGAGAGCGCTTACCATCCTAGTTGCACTTGCCGCATGGGAGAAGATGAAATGGCTGTCGTCAATGCGAGCGGACAGGTGCATGGCATTGGAAATCTAAGAGTGGTTGATGCGTCGATCATGCCAACTGTGACGAATGGCAATTTGAATGCGCCGGTGATTATGATGGCAGAAAAGCTAAGTGATGATATCCTCGGGGCAGAGCCTCTGCTGCGATAAGTATTGGCGGTGGATTCAGCAAAAAATGGTTCGTGAGAAGAGAGCAGTTATGAAAACAAACGCGGGTTCGATTGTTGCAGGTTTTTTTGTGGTAGCTCTAATGGGATTGTCTGGGTGTGGCGAGCCTGTCGATAAAGCAGCATCAGCTGATGGCTCTAATGTGGCGGTTGTTGCCGACTTTCAGAAGCAGCTGCGAACCCAGCTGATTATGGCGAAAACTGGTGATGTTATCGAGATTCCAAAGGGTAGGTTCGAGATAACCCGAGGGCTGTCGTTGAAAGTTGATGGCGTGACCATTCGCGGCGCGGGCATGGCTGAATCGGTACTCACGTTTAAGCAGCAAACTCAGGGTGCAGAAGGTTTAATAGTAACAGCTGACGACATCGTGCTTGAGGGTTTTGCTGTCGAAGATACCAAAGGTGATGCGATCAAGATTAATGAGTGCCGTAATCTCGTGATTCGTGAGGTGCGTGTTGAGTGGACCGCTGGTCCTGATGAAGCCAACGGTGCATATGGCTTGTATCCAGTGCAATGTGAGAATGTGTTGATTGATGGGGCGGTCGCCATCGGCGCTTCGGATGCAGGGATTTATGTGGGTCAGTCCAGAAACGTTGTCGTGAAAAATTCCAGAGCGGCCTACAACGTTGCTGGCATTGAGATCGAGAATACAATTGATGCCGACGTGTTTGATAATGTTGCCGAAAACAATACCGGCGGCATATTGGTGTTCAATCTGCCCGGGTTATCACAGAGAGGTGAACGAACCCGGGTGTTCAGAAACAGGATTGTTTCGAATAACACGGATAATTTCGCGCCCGAGGGGTCGATTGTTGGCGGGGTGCCAGTAGGTTCCGGCGTGTTGATCAATGCCAATGACCATGTTCACATATTCGATAATGAGTTTGAGCACAACGACACCGCTAATGTGATTGTTTCCAGCTATTTTTCGACGGCGGATGGCGCGGAAATTAAGAACAAGACATTTGATCCATACGCTGAGGCAATTTATATCCATGATAATTCGTATGTTGGTGGGGGGGAATCTCCGGATACGCTTGAGTTAAAAACACTTAAGCTTGCCATGTACGGGTTAGACGGTCGTTTTCCCGATGTGATTTGGGATGGGTACATCAATCCTGCTGTCGCTGATGAAGGTAAGCTGCCAGCGACACTGGCCATCTGTCTGCAGGATGCGCAAAGCAAAATGCTTAATGTCGATGCACCCAATGGCTATAACAATCCGAATGAAGACATGGCGAATCATCGATGCGAGCTTGCGCCGCTCAAACCTGTTGAGTTGCCTTTCGGCTAAATATGCGTATTTCCCCTGTTACCTTTGGTCCGCGTACCTGTATACGATTATGTTTGGCTTTGTTTGTCTTGGCTGGCCTAACAGCTTGCTCTGATTCAGGTAGAGATAGCGCCTCCGAGCCTTCATCGCAGTTATTGAGTGAGCCAAAACCTGAGTCAGCGGATGAGTTTCCCGTCCTGCTCTCTGACTGGGGTGTACTTCATGTTTCGAAGCAGGAATTGGTGCCGGGCAGCAGGTCAGTCGCTTATGATCTCAATACGCCACTTTTTACAGATTACGCGCATAAATTTAGAACTCTCTGGGTACCCAAGGGCAAGGCAGCGACCTTTGACGACGAGGGTATGATTCAGTTTCCCGTTGGCACGATAATTTCCAAAACTTTTTTCTATCCGAGAGAAGGCGAACATCTGTATTTTGATAGAGATGAAACACTGGACTTTGGATCAAAAGGGCTGGCTCTCGATAAGGTGCGATTAATCGAAACAAGATTGCTTGTTCACAGACCCGATGGTTGGCAAGGACTGCCTTATGTCTGGAACGAGCAGCAAACGGAAGCAAATTTGGAAATAGCCGGTAGCGCGTTTGAATTGGCGTTGTATGCTGGAACCAGTGCAAACGGCGGCGCACGACCAGCTGAACCGGTTCACCAATTTACCTATGCAGTACCGGATTTCAATCAGTGTCAAGGTTGTCATATTGAAGATCTGTCGACAGAAAAAGTGCGACCAATTGGCTTAAAGCCAAGGCATATCAACAAAGCTTATGCGCATATGCATGAGGCAGAGAATCAGTTAGCGCACTTTGTTCAGAATGGTTTGCTGGCGGAGAGTAGCCAATTTCCGCTTGCTGCGTTACCGCGAAATGCAAAGATGGATAGTCGTGAGGTCAGTTTGAATGAGCGAGCCCGGAGCTATCTGGATATTAATTGCGGTCATTGCCACAACCGAGCTGGAGCTGGAGATACCTCGGGTCTTTTTCTGAATATTGAAGAAACAGATCAATTGCGTCTCGGCGTGTGCAAACCGCCGATTGCCGCTGGGCAGGGCACGGGTGGCAGATTCGTCAGTATTCAGCCGGGAAAACCCGATCAGTCCATCCTGAGTTACCGAATGGAGAGTCTAGACCTAGGAGCCATGATGCCAGAACTGGGGCGCGCAACGGCTCACCGTGAGGGTGTTGATTTGATAAAAGCATGGATAGAAGCCATGCCAGGTGAATGTAATATCGAAGAGGTAAATTTGATATGAGTATTGATGACAAGTTGTCCGAGCAAGACCTTAAAAAACACCCAACGAATCCAAGTTGGACGATGCCTAAAAGTTTTGGCGTGTGGGAATTGCCTGAGGGAACGAAAGGTAAAAAGTACCGTTGGGGTAACTATCCCGGTAAGGGGCTCGAGCTAGACCGAGAGTTTGGAGCAAACAAGCGGATAGCTTTGTATGCTTCGAGAAAGAAAGCAAAAGCGCATACGGAAGAATTGAATAACACGGTGCCCTGAGGCCGCGATAAACAACGAATTGGGTTCACCGTCACTGTCCTTTAGGTCTGTAACTGATACAATTCAAGTCTGCTGCACAGAAATAAAACAATAAGGCGAATGGCAGCTTGGGTCCCGTGAGCCCTATCTCGTAAAAAAATATAAAGGAACTAATATGGTCAGCCTGCTTGGCATCCTGATACTGCCTGCGATAGCTTTTTTGATGTCCACCAATCGTTCGAGAGTGAACTGGCGGACTGTCGCCGGGGCGTTTGCTTTTCAGGCTGGTATTGGTGCTTTTGTGCTCTATATCCCTGTCGGCAAGCAGTTGCTCCTGATCATCGCGCAGGGTGTCTCCAATATTCTTAGCTACAGTCAGGAGGGCATTGACTTTGTTTTTGGGCGCATCGGTGATCCTTCCGTTGGCTTTGTGTTTGCCTTTCAGGTGTTGCCCGTCATCATATTCTTTTCCTCGCTAATCGCAGTGCTGTATCACCTTGGCATTATGACTTGGATCGTTCGGCTTATTGGCGGGGCGCTGCAAAAAGTCTTGGGCACCAGTCGACCGGAATCACTTTCCGCAGCGGCCAATATTTTTGTCGGTCAAACCGAGGCGCCGCTGGTCATACGCCCGTTTATACCGACGATGACTCGATCTGAATTGTTTGCAGTGATGGTCGGTGGACTCGCCTCAATTGCTGGCGCTGTACTTGCTGGTTATGCAGCGATGGGCGTTGAGATGACCTATCTGCTCGCGGCCTGTTTTATGGCTGCGCCTGGCGCTCTGTTAATGGCAAAAATCATCATTCCAGAGACAGAGGAAGCGGTTAATGAGGTAGAAGAGCTCCAGATTCCCGATGAAGAGTATGCCAATGTATTTGACGCAGCGGCATCAGGCGCCGGTTTTGGACTGCAAATAGCGCTGAATGTTGGAGCCATGTTGCTTGCCTTTATTGCTTTGATTGCACTCATAAACGGAATTCTCGGTGGTGTAGGCGGCGTGCTAGGGTTTCCGGACCTGACGTTGCAATTATTGCTGGGCTACCTTTTTCAACCTGTCGCGTGGATATTGGGTGTGCCCTGGCATGAAGCTAACGCAGCCGGTGCACTCATAGGCCAGAAGCTTGTGCTCAATGAGTTTATTGCCTATCTTGATTTTGTGAGCGTGCGAGACACGCTCTCCGGTCACACGCAAGCGGTGGTGACACTAGCACTGTGTGGCTTTGCCAATTTCTCCAGTATTGCAATCTTGATGGGTGGACTAGGTGCCATGGCACCCGCACGCCGTTCAGAAATTGCAAGGCTGGGATTGAAGGCTGTATTTGCGGCAACATTGGCAAACTTCATGAGTGCCGCGCTGGCGGGATTTTTCCTCTCGCTTTCTTAGCCTGCGAAACAGCTTTGCGTGCTAGTGATATAGGTTGTCTCTGGCATCGGCATCGAGGTTTGCATCCAGCGCGTTGACCTCATCGTCAAATACATCGTTGCCTTTTATTTGATCGAGCAATATTTTACCGAGGGTCGGGAAATCGGCTCGCGGCATATACAAATCAGGATCCCAAAGGTGTGAGCGCATGAGCGCTTTTGCGCAATGAAAGTAGACCTGTTCAATATCGACGATAATCGCAAGTTTTGGTGATTTGCCCTTGTGAGCAACCATGGCTAGCAATCGCTCATCGTTAGTAACGCGCGCCTTGCCATTGATACGAAGTGTCTCGTCCATGCCCGGTATAAAATGAATCATTCCCATCATTGGATTTGCGACAATATTCGTCAGTGAATCTGCCAGTCGATTGCCTGGGTGCTCTGGCATAAGCACGGTCGCGTCATCAAGGATCTTAATAAACCCCGGTGCATCTCCACGGGGTGAAGCATCGGACCCGGTTTCATTATTGGTTGCAAGAATGAGAAAGGGTGAGCGAGCAAGGAAGTTTTTCGCGTGTCCGTCCAGTTTATACTGAATTTTTGCCTTAACGCCTGAAGATGCTTCTCCGTGAAACTCACGTAGATCTTCGAGTGTTTTTATAATAGAAATATCTTTCGGTATCGTCATGAGAGTGACCATGATGGTAGCTGGCGGTTGGCTGAGTATACATCGTTATTGCTATCGTTATCGTCGTTAGCAGTATAAGCATATGCACCGCGGTAAAATAAGCTAATAAAAAATCGTTCCAAGCGTTAGGCTGATTTAACTTTTTTCTTCTCTATAATCAGCAGCCAAGAAATTAATTTAAATGTGGCTCTCACGGTGGCAAGTTCAGAACGCAAGACCGAATACCTACCTCCCGAACGATTTGATTTGGCGCAGCTGAATTTGAGCATGGGGCCAATGAGCGCGGAAGAGATTGTTAAGAAGAGCTACGCGTTCAGTGAAAAAGTGATGACAAGCACAACCTTCGGTCATCAATCTGCAGTAATTTTACATATGGTGACCAGAATAAAACCCGATGCCAAGATACTTTGGGTTGATACTGGCTACAACACATCTGCGACCTATCGTTTTGCCGACAGACTGATCGAACAGCTGAAACTCAATATTGAAATTTATGCGCCAGAGATGACCTCGACTAGACGCAACGTTATGTTGGGTGGTATTCCCAATGTCGAAGATCCGAGGCATGAAGAATTTACCCGCCAAGTAAAACTCGAACCCTTCGAGCGCGCAACGCGTCATTTAGGTACCGAGGTATGGATCACAGGTATTCGCAGGGAGCAAACTGCCTATCGACAGGGCCTGAAGATCGCCAGTTGGAGTAATAAAGGTTTGCTGAAAGTTGCACCGCTGCTGAATTGGAACCAGGCCCAACTAAAAGCGTATCTGCAAGAATACAACCTGCCCGATGAACAGGATTATTTTGATCCAACCAAAGTGCACGATGCGCGAGAATGCGGACTTCAAACGCAGCTGTAATAATATACCGCGTTGCTTAAATCAAAGGCTTCAAAATTTCAAATGCGTACGCTTTGTTGTCGCGTATTTCATCATTGGTTAAACCATTAAGCTCATAGGGCAGTACAAGCCAGTCTTCGGTTTCATGCAGGAAGAAGTCTGGACGGCGACCGGTCTCCAGTTTGGCGGGCTTGTGCCATAGACTCGCGATTTTTACGTTGTCTGGCATATTGCGTTTTAAGCGACCGCGCAATCGCTCTAAAACGGCATCGACATTGTGACCGGTGCTATAAACGTCATCGACGATGAGTAGAGAGTCGGTTTTACAGAGGTTTTCGATGAGATATTGGGTACCATGAACCCTGATTCTTTCACCGGGGTTGTTGACCATCTGCTGATAATCGGCGATGCCCTGGTAAGAAGTGCGTATTGAAATGTGATCTGTTTCCACTCCCAATGCCTGCAAACATTCTTGTACAGCAATACCCACCGTGCTGCCTCCACGCCAAAGCCCAACGATGAACGAAGGTCTGAATCCGGAGTTGAATACTTCGACACCGAGGCGATACGCGTCGAGCAGGACGTCCTGTTCTTTCAGGTATTTCTTATGCTGCATATAATTTTCGATCTGGTCTATTGGTTGTGTTCTACTGGTGATTGATCATGCGAAAATAAGCGCGTAGTCTGCTTATCCACAATTTTGGAGAATAACCCAGGGTGACCGAGAAACGCTATCTTGATGCGCAACAATTACTCGAAGACAGCATGCAATTAGGAGTGCAGGTGCTTGAGAGCGGCTTTAAGCCAACTTTTATTATTGCCATTTGGCGGGGCGGTGCGCCGATCGGTATTGCTGTGCAGGAAGTCCTTAAAACTCAGGGTGTCAATGCTGATCACATTGCAATCAGAACCTCGTCTTACCACGGCATCGATGGTCGAGATGATGAGGTCAAGGTCTTTAACATGAGTTACCTCATCAAGAAGATTACTCACGAAGACAGACTGTTGATAGTAGATGATGTATTTGACACGGGAAACAGTATTGAAGCAGTGATATCCCACCTCAAAGCTAAGACGCGGCTGAATGCACCGCAGGATATCAGGGTTGCAGTGCCGTTTTACAAGCCGACGCGAAACCAGACGGCGCGAGAGCCGGATTATTATTTGTATGAGACGGAACAATGGCTCAAGTTTCCCCATTCACTGGAAGGTTTGACGATTGATGAAATGCGGCAGAACCGACCGGAACTTCTGGAAATACTATCCAGAGCCAATGGCTCTATGTTTGAGAAGGCATTCAAATCTGATGCCGATAGGGGATCAGAGTAAATGGCGAAGCTGTATTTCTATTATTCCTCTATGAATGCAGGTAAATCCACCTCGCTGTTGCAGTCGAGCTACAATTACATTGAGCGGGGTATGCACACGATGTTGCTGACGCCGGACATTGATAATCGATTTAGCAAAGGGAAAATCACGTCGAGGATTGGTCTCGATGCCGACGCACAGACCTTCAGAAATGGGGATAACCTCTATCAATTGGTTGCTATTGAGCATGCCAAAAAGACAATAGACTGCGTGATGTTGGATGAGGCACAGTTTCTGACGCGACATCAGGTGAGAGAGCTGGGTTTTATCTGTGACGAGTTGGATATCCCCGTGCTTGCCTACGGTATTCGGACGGATTTTCGAGGTGAGCCCTTTGAGGGCAGCAAGTATTTGCTCGCATGGGCTGATAACCTGAAAGAGATTAAAGCCATTTGTCATTGTGGTGGCAAAGCGACGATGGTGCTGCGAATGGATGAAAACGGCGTGCCCATCAATGAGGGTGACCAGGTCGCGATAGGCGGTAACGAGCAATATGTGTCGATGTGTCGGCGCCACTTTAATGAGGGTCTCGGTCTGACGTATGAAGACGCTAGTGGACGGTAACAGAGAAGAAATATGAGCGAAAAACAAAAAGTCAAAAGTATTAGAATCAGGCCTGAAGGGCACCTTGATGTGCTGTCGCAGGGTGAAGTCAACAAACTATTGGACACCAGTCAGGGCGGACTGTATCACTTGTTTAGAAAATGCTCGCTGGCCGTGTTGAACTGCGGCTCAACGACCGATGATGTTCGACAGCTACTGCAGGATTATGAAGATTTCGATATCAAAGTGCTGCAGGAGGAGCGGGGGGTCCGGTTAGAACTAAGCAATGCACCTGCTGGGGCACTTGTCGATGGCAAAATGATTCGTGGCATTAAGGAACTGATGTTCTCCGTGCTTCGAGACATTATTTACGTCAGTGATGAGATTACCAATAATGCGAGCTTTGATCATAACTCCTCCGATGGGGCCACCGATGCTGTTTTTCATATTCTGCGAAACGCCGGCGTGTTGAAAACCAGAACGCCCCCTAACATTGTGGTTTGTTGGGGCGGGCATTCGATTCCGCGACCGGAATATGAATACACCAAAGAAGTCGGGTATGAACTTGGTTTGCGCGCGATGGATATCTGTACCGGCTGTGGACCGGGGGCGATGAAAGGACCCATGAAAGGGGCAACCATTGGCCATTCCAAACAGCGTATTAAAAGCGGTCGTTATATTGGTATAACAGAGCCCGGCATCATCGCAGCAGAGGCTCCCAACCCGATTGTCAACGAGCTGGTTATTTTACCGGACATTGAAAAACGCCTAGAGGCGTTTGTTCGCATTGGTCATGGGATTATCGTTTTTCCCGGGGGTGCAGGCACGCTGGAGGAAATTCTCTATTTGCTGGGTATCTTGCTTCACCCTGATAACCAATCTATTCCGTTTCCCGTTGTGTTTACGGGGCCAGAATCTGCGCGCAACTACTTTCAGAGGGTTGACCAGTTTATTGGTGCCACCTTGGGTGAACAAGCGCAAGCGCGTTATGAAATTATCGTCGATGATCCAGCGGCAGTTGCCGAGGCCATGCATGGTGGGCTTCGCAGCGTCAGAAGGTATCGTAAAGCAAAGGGCGACGCCTATTTTTTCAACTGGTTGTTAAAGATGTATCACGAATTTCAGCTTCCCTTTGCGCCCTCACACGAGAGTGTGGCTGCGCTAAATTTAAGGCGAGACCAACCGGTCCATCAGCTCGCGGCGAACCTTCGTAGCGCATTTTCCTGCATCGTCGCGGGTAACGTGAAAGAGAATGGTATTCGTGCAGTTGAGGCGCATGGAAACTTCAAGTTATCAGGAGATGCTGATCTCATGAGCGCGATGGATTCGCTGTTAACTTCATTTGTCAGCGAAGGTCGTATGAAACTCCCCGGCAGCACTTATATTCCCTGTTATGAGATTGTTAACGGATGATTTATCTCGATCAGCGAGCCCGTCTTCGCAAATACTGATCCTTGTCACTGTTTGTCGTAAGACGCCACGTTTATAATTGTATGAACATGACCAAATAATACGGAAAGACTGAATTGTGAAACTGGAACCCATTGACTACCTTGCGCCGGATGGTGCCGAACGATTTGTTGAATCTCTGCGTGTGACGGGTTTTGGTGTGCTCAAGAATCATCCGATTCAGAAAGGATTGGTAGATACCATCTACGACGAGTGGCAGGCCTTTTTCGATGCCTCAGAAAAAAATGCATTTCATTTTAATCGTGAAACGCAAGACGGTTTTTTTCCTTGTTCGGTTTCCGAAGTCGCTAAAGGGCACACCGTTAAGGATATTAAAGAGTACTTTCACTACTATCCTTGGGGGCAATGTCCGGCATCGTTGAAGCAAAACATCTCGGCATATTATGCATCGACGATGGCTTTCGCGGCTGAATTGCTTGCCTGGGTCGAACAGCACTCCACGGCGGAGGTTGCCGCAGGATATTCTGAACCGCTGTCTGGCATGGTGCAGGGCGAGGGTAGTGATCAGACACTGTTACGCGTATTGCATTATCCGCCCCTAACGGGTGATGAAGAGCCAAGCGCGATAAGAGCAGCAGCGCACGAAGACATTAATCTTATTACAATATTGCCTGCGTCCAACGAACCGGGCTTACAGGTGCTGACGAAAGAAAACGAATGGATGGATGTGCCTTGTGAGTTTGAGACCCTGGTAATCAATACCGGGGATATGTTGCAGGAAGCATCAGGCGGGTATTTTCCCTCTACCACCCATCGCGTGGTGAACCCTGAAGGCGCAGACCAGTCCCGTTCTCGGATTTCTCTGCCATTGTTCCTGCATCCCAGACCTGAAGTGATACTTTCCGAACGTTACACCGCGCGAGCTTACCTGGTTGAGCGGTTGAAGGAACTTGGCACCGTCTGAGGTCTCGCAAAAGCCCTTTGAAACTGTATAATACGCGCCTTTGGAGCTTTCAAAACTTCAATGAGCACAAATACCTCAGCGCCATCCAGTAGCCCCGCCAGTGTCGATGCTTTAAGCATTCACGCCGAGAAAATCCTGATTCTCGATTTCGGCTCACAATACACCCAGCTAATCGCCCGCAGAGTTCGAGAAATCGGCGTTTACTGTGAGATTCGTACAATCCATCTAAGCGAAGAAAACGCTCGGGCATTTTCGCCAAAAGGCATCATTCTTTCAGGTGGTCCTGAGTCTGTGACCGCTGATGATACCCTCGCTGCACCTGACTATGTTTTTGAGATGGGTGTTCCCGTACTGGGTATCTGTTACGGCATGCAAACAATGGCTAGTCAATTGGGTGGCAAGGTTGAAAGCTCAGAAAAACACGAGTTTGGTTACGCCCGCGTCAGAGTCGAAGGCGAGGGTGAGCTACTTCGGGGAATTGCGGATGAGGTTGTCTCTTCTGTCAGCCAGCTCGATGTCTGGATGAGTCATGGTGACAAGGTGGTGACGTTGCCGAAAGGGTTTACCGGTACGGCAAGTACGGATGCTTGCCCTTATGCGGCCATGAGTGATGAGTCGCGCCATTTTTACGGTTTGCAATTTCATCCAGAGGTTAATCACACGCTGCAAGGTCATTTGATTCTCAGTCGCTTTATCTTGGACATTTGTCAGTGTGAGGGGCTATGGACTTCAGCGAACATTGTCGAAGACATCATAAGAGATGTGCGCGCGCAGGTAGGCGACAAGCAAGTTATTTTGGGATTGTCTGGTGGTGTCGATTCGTCTGTCGTCGCAGCCCTGTTGTCTCGCGCGATCGGTGATCAATTGCACTGCATATTTGTAGATAACGGACTGCTTAGGCTTAACGAGCCAGAACAGGTAGAAGAAATATTCGGTAAAGCGACCAGCAATACATTCAATGTCAACCTCACGACAGTGCAGGCAGAATCACTTTTTCTCGAAAGACTGGCGGGTGCTGATGATCCGGAAGTTAAACGTAAAATTATCGGTAATACGTTTATCGACGTGTTTGAAGAGGAATCAAAAAAGCTAAAAGATGCCGACTTCCTTGCGCAGGGTACGATATACCCTGATGTGATTGAGTCTGCGGGTAACAAGGACGGAAAGGCGCATGTGATTAAATCTCATCACAATGTTGGTGGACTCCCGGATTATATGACCATGGAATTAGTCGAACCACTACGCGAATTATTCAAGGACGAGGTTAGAAAAATTGGCGTGGAGCTGGGTTTGCCTCATGAGGTTGTGTATCGGCATCCTTTTCCTGGGCCTGGACTCGGAGTACGTATTCTTGGCGAAATAAAAAAAGAACATGCAGATGTGTTACGTCGCGCTGATCATATCTTTATTGAAGAGATCAGAAATGCAGGGCTCTATGATGATATCAGTCAGGCCTTTGCTGTTTTTCTACCAGTTAAATCTGTCGGCGTGGTTGGTGACGCCAGACGTTACGCACACGTGATTGCGCTGCGCGCGGTTGAGACGATTGATTTTATGACGGCTCGCTGGGCGCACTTGCC
>CAJXBG010000083.1 GCA_913050215.1 uncultured Gammaproteobacteria bacterium | reverse complement strand
CAAGAAATAGTGATTTTATGAGTCTTACCCCGATGACTTAACAGCATTGTGCCAGCAAATAACGTCGACACCTCTGAAACCACTTATTCAACTTATGTGTTAGTTGGCTATCTAGCTCGCTTGCAATCGCAGACTGGCGCCTATCGCAAAGTTATATTACTGAATTGATAGTAAATCGCTGTCGCCCCGATCGTCCATAATCTCTAGCGCGCGACCTCCACCTCTAGCGACGCAAGTTAATGGGTCCTCCGCAACAATAACCGGCAACCCAGTTTCATTTGACAGCAGCCTGTCGAGTCCGCGGAGTAGCGAGCCGCCACCCGTCAGAACAAGCCCGCATTCAGCGATATCCGATGCTAATTCTGGCGGCGTCTGTTCGAGCGCCCCTTTGACTGCCTGCACAATCACTGACAAAGGTTCCTGCAGTGCTTCAAGAATTTCATTGCTGTTTAGCGTGAAGCTTCTGGGCACACCTTCAGCCAGATTACGACCCCGAACATCAATTTCGCGAACCTCCGAGCATGGAAATGCCGCACCAATTTCCTGTTTGATCCTCTCTGCAGTGGCATCGCCAATCAAACTTCCCTGAGTTCGCCGGACAAAAGCAGTAATCGACTCGTCAAACCGGTCACCACCGACTCTGACAGACTGAGCATACACAACACCGTTGAGCGAAATTACCGCTATCTCCGTCGTGCCTCCACCGATATCAACAACCATTGTACCGACCGCTTCGTGCACTGGTAGCCCGGCACCGATTGCGGCGGCCATAGGCTCTTCGATTAGACGCACATCCCGTGCACCGGCACTGATCACCGACTCGCGAATCGCGCGTCGTTCAACTTCAGTAGATTGGCAAGGCACACAAACCAGCACTCGGGGGCTAGGTCTGATGAAACTATTCTCATGAACCTTCTTGATGAAGTGCTGTAACATTTTTTCAGTTACCTGAAAGTCGGCGATCACGCCGTCTTTCAATGGGCGAATAGCGGTGATGTTTCCTGGCGTTCTGCCTAGCATCCGCTTTGCATCGATTCCGACGGCGGCAACACTTTTCTGATTATTGTTGTTACGGATCGCAACAACCGAGGGTTCGTCTAACACGATACCTTGCTCACGCACGTAAATTAGCGTGTTTGCGGTTCCTAGATCGATGGAAAGATCGTTGGAAAACAGACCCCTTAGCTTTTTAAACATTTTTTGGGGGAACCTTATATATAGGATTTAAAATCTTTTGTAACCATATCATTTATTAAAGAATTTACACAACTAAACCCCTCATATGAGAGTGTTTTTTCGCAGCTCGGCAGGCGGGATGAAATGATGGGGGCAGATTTTATTTATTAAACCCCGCAACCAAATAAAAATGTGATCTCCACAGACTTCTAAACGCGGAAATACCCGACATAGGATCCGATATAAAACCAGTATAGAAATTGGCACGCATTATCTACACTTGTTTATTGCAGTCGGGGCAATTCCTGATTAGCATTCGTCGCCTCATAACAACGCAAAAACAAGAGATTCAGTAAAGTCATGAAAATAGATAACGAGGTCATACTCAACATCGCAGAACTCGCCCAACTCGAGGTTAAAGATGAGATGATCAGTCAATACGCGGATAAAATGACCGCCATGCTGAATCTGATTGAGGAAATGCAATCGGTTAACACCGACAACATCGAACCCGTGTCAAACCCTCTCGATGCGGTCCAGACAATGAGAGAAGACAAGGTGACAGAAAAAGACCTGAGAGACGAGTATCAGGCAATTGCCCCGGAAGTCGATTCGGGTTTGTATCTTGTACCTCGGGTGGTGGAGTAAAAAACAAGTGACTGACTGGCACTCAAAAACGATTAAAGAAATGAGCATAGATCTAGCCAAGGGAGAATACTCCAGCGAGGAACTCACTCGGCACTTCCTTAAACGGATCGAACAACACGAACCCAACTTGAACAGCTTTATCTCAACTTTCCCGGAACAGGCAATAAGCCTTGCACAACAATCTGATGAAAAAAGACGCGAGGGAAACAGTGAGCCTCTGTTGGGTATCCCTATCGCGCACAAAGATATTTTCTGCACAAAGGGACAAAGAACGACCGCAGGCTCGAATATGCTGGACAACTTTATCTCTCCCTACGATGCGACAGTTGTCGAAAACCTGAAAACCGCAGGCACCATCAATATGGGCAAAGCAAACATGGACGAATTCGCCATGGGTTCGTCAAATGAGCATAGTGCTTACGGGAACACGCGAAACCCTTGGGACCTCGCCCGCGTCCCAGGTGGCTCATCTGGCGGATCGGCCGCTGCGGTCGCGGCAGGCTTGTGTGCCGCAGCAACAGGTACCGACACAGGAGGTTCGATCCGGCAACCCGCTGCTTTTTGTGGCGTTACGGGTTTAAAACCAACCTATGGACGTATTTCCCGCTACGGCATCATCGCTTTTGCTTCCAGTCTCGATCAGGCAGGTCCAATCACACGGACTGCGGAAGACGCTGCTATCATGCTGGAAGCGATGGCTGGGTATGATCCGAAAGATTCTACCAGCATTAACCAACCGGTTCCGAGCTATAGCGCAAAAATTAACGACTCTATTGAGGGGCTAAAGGTTGGTATTTGCAAGGAATACTTCACTGACGGTCTTGACCGGAATATCGAAGCAGCGATTCAGGACGCTGTAAAAGAGCTGGAAAAACTGGGCGCCGAAATCAGCGAAGTTAGCTTGCCTAATACAAAGCATGCAGTTCCCGCCTACTACGTCATCGCCCCCGCTGAGTGTTCTGCGAACCTGTCTCGCTACGATGGCGTGAGATTTGGGCATCGATGTGAAGACCCCGCGGACATCTCAGATCTCATCAAGCGCAGCCGTTCGGAAGGTTTTGGCGAAGAAGTCAAAAGCAGGATCATGGTCGGTACATTCGCATTATCCGCTGGTTACTACGACGCCTATTACCGAAAGGCACAGCAGATCAGACGACTCATCAAGAATGATTTTCTTGACGCCTTTAAAGAAGTGGATCTAATTTTAGGACCAACCACGCCATCTCCTGCTTTCAAAATAGGAGAAAAATCCAACGATCCTGTCTCGATGTACCTTGAGGACATCTACACCATTTCAGTCAACCTCGCAGGGTTACCCGCCATTTCTTTACCTGCAGGTATGGCACAAGGATTACCGGTTGGCATGCAATTAATAGGTTCGCACCACTCGGAGGCACAACTACTAAATGCCGCACACCAATTTCAACAACAAACCGATTGGCATTTGAAATCACCGGGTCTGGCTAACGCAGGTACGACAGAGGGTAAACCGCTATGAGTCATTTAGGCGAGTGGGAAGTAGTCATTGGTCTGGAAATTCATACCCAGCTGTCAACACAATCGAAAATTTTTAGCGGCGCAAGTACAAAATTTGGCGCAGAACCAAACACTCAAGCCTGTGCCATCGATCTTGGTATGCCCGGTGTTTTACCGGTTGTTAACAAAGAAGTGTACCGGAAGGCGGTTACATTTGGTCTGGGGATAGGTGCCGAGATAAACAAGCGTTCGGTGTTTGACCGCAAAAACTACTTTTACCCGGATCTGCCAAAGGGCTACCAAATCACGCAACTGGAATCACCAATCGTCATGGGCGGGCATGTTGAAATTGTCCTTGATGATGGCACTAGCAAAGTGATTAATGTGACGCGCGCACATCTCGAAGAAGATGCGGGCAAATCTCTGCACGAAAACTACCATAATCAAACTGGCATTGATCTTAACCGAGCCGGCACGCCACTGCTTGAGATTGTATCAGAGCCCGAGATGCGATCGGCCGAAGAGGCTGTTGCGTATGCTCGGTATATTCATCAGCTGGTCACCTATCTGGGTGTTTCGGATGGCAACATGTCGCAGGGTTCTCTGCGTTGCGACGCAAATGTTTCAATCAGGAAACACGGGCAGCAAGAACTGGGCACCCGAACCGAGACAAAAAACGTTAACTCCTTTCGTTTTCTCGAGGCCGCAATAAACTTCGAAGTCGAACGCCAGATTGGAATACTTGAGTCCGGCGGCAGAGTCATTCAGGAAACAAGACTCTACGATGCTGTCAAAAACGAAACACGCTCAATGCGCAGCAAAGAGACAGCCACGGATTATCGTTACTTTCCTGAACCTGATTTGCTGCCGATTGTCATTGACGACGCGTACATCGACGCTGTGAGAGCTGAAATGCCTGAACTACCAGCGCAGCGAGCGGTAAGGTTTGTTGAACAATATCAACTGAGCGAAGTTGATGCCGCGTTGCTATCGTCAAACCTTGATCTTGCCAATTACTTCGAGGAAGTGACCGCCATCTGCGGCGATCCAAAACCCGCGTCGAACTGGATACGTGTAGAATTGTTAGGGCTACTCAACCGGGATGACATAGAGATCAGTGAATCCCCCCTGCCATCCGCTCAACTCGGCAAGCTTATTCAACGAATACTGGATGACACCATATCCGGCAAAATTGGCAAACAGGTTTTTGAAGCTTTATGGCAAGGTGTGGCTCGCGACGTTGACGACTACATTGCGCACGAAGGTCTGAAACAAGTATCCGATTCAGGCGAACTGGAAGCGATTGTCGACAAAGTCATCGCCGACAACCCAGCACAGGTTGAACAGTTTCGCGCAGGAAAAACCAAACTCATGGGCTTCTTCGTAGGCCAAATAATGAAAGAAACCCAGGGTAAAGCAAATCCCAAACAGGTTAATGCGCTTGTTTCATCCAGATTAAATGACTGATTGGCTCATCTTTGATCAATTGAAAGTGCCGCCAGAATACCCCTTATTCGCGCCGCATTAGCGCCCAAATCACTCTGGCCAAGGCGAGACACGGATCTTACGTCGACCTTTGAACCGGAGCGCGTGGGTCGAATTCGGACGACAACGTCATCTTTGAAACCAAACCAGAATGTCGTTGCAATCGCTTCTACGATACCCAGCTCTGCATCGATATTGACAACTTCCATACCTCTTTCTTCGAGCACCTTGCTGGCAAGGGCAACCACACTCACCACATCGGATTCGAGTTCAAGCGTCTGAATATCGGGATAAGCTTCCAGCTGTAACTTTGCCAAGATCGCAGGACTATCAAACCCCGCCCCATAAGTCAGGTCATTCACGATTGCCTCTTCCTTTGCGCCAACTAATCGCTGGTTCACAAGGGTGTAAAACACAGGTGGCGAACTCGTGTCGGTCGTGATGTCATGAATTACCGGTACCGATGTACCTTTAAGAATATTTGGCACAACCATCACCATTGGTAAGATGCTAGCGGCTATTCCTATATAAAGAAGCTTCCTATCCCTGAGCATATGATGCTTGTTAACGTAGAAAAGCATCACCAGCGAAATAATAACAACCAACACTGCCACTAAAAGCGCGAGCATGACGGTACCCAGTGAGGACATCCAAAGAGAAGGACCGTATTTGTAACCTATAGGCGCTGATAGTAAAAGTATTACCGATATCACGCCGCTTGTGGCAAGCAACTTGCTCCACCATTTCGTTTCTTCCATTTCTACCTCGTTAGTTTGATCTTAAGTAACCTTGATGTGCCAGGGTTCATATCGCACTCCTAGCAGATTATCTTCTGGATAACGCATATTAATATAGCCGAGCTCTACCAACCGACTAAACTCCTCGGTTTTGGCAAATTGCTCCGTGAAATTTCTTGAACCAAATCCGATTTTTCCAACATCGAAATCCCCGATGCCGTGAAAAGAATGCCCAGGGGGAGCCAGACTTCGTGATGCTCGAGAAAGATTACCCTCGGACTGAATTGTCTTGGCCAGGAACAGATGGGTTTGTTTAACTATGTTTCTGATCCCCGAAGTGAGTACAACTTTGCCGCTCAGATCGGACTGAAGTTTTCGATACAATTCTTCAGCTTCTCCTCTGAAGAGATAGTGCCCGGTACTACCTACTTTCACACGATCTCTCCGACTCACAACTGAAGTTAACTTGTCGACAACCCGGTTGCCAAAAAAACCATAACCCAGCGCATCTGCATCGAAAACCGATGCTATAAAATTGACCTCAGCGGCCTCGAATACGCCTACTGCAGAGTAATTTCGACCGTACCTCAAGACATCATCAAAACTGACAACATTAAAATTACCGTGACCAACCAGGCTCTGCACCCGATCCAATCTTTTGAAGGATGCGATCAGTGTTTGAAATTGCTCCCTAGGGACAAAAATATCCTCGCGATGCGCATTTTCAAAATCATGCATCTTGGCGAGATATTGATTCAAGTTAAGCTCTTGAGCGGAAGACTGATGTTTTTGAAACTCTCGCAGGTAAGCTTTACGATCCGGAGACAGCGTCGTGAGGTGTTCTATGGCATTGCGCACTTGAGCCGGTGTTGTGGCCAGATCTTCAAGATAAGCTGGATCAGCGGAAACCATACCTGTTTCGGCAAGGCTCGGCCAAATAGCACCCGCAGCAGAACAAGCTAGCGCACTTTTCGAGATTGAATTAAAAAAATCTCTTCTATTCACTGATTACGTTCCAACACCCGGGCGCAGAATATTAGCTTCAATCCCAGTGTTTTTCTAGCATCCTCACTGGTTGTCGGTGCGAGCAAAACCAGACTATCTTCCACCATCGACGACAATTGTTTGACCTGTTGTAAAACTACCTGCCTGAGAGGACAAATAAACCGCCAAACCAGCTATTTCTTCTGGTTCACCAATACGTCGCAAACTTGCATTAGATGTCGCATTTTTCAAAGTCTCAGGATCTTCCCATAATGCTCTGGCAAAATCGGTTCGAATCAACCCCGGCGCGATCGCGTTCGCGCGGATGTTATCTGGGCCATACTCCACGGCTATATTTCGAGCCATTTGCATGTCGGCTGCTTTTGAGATGCCATAGGTACCAAGCACCGAACTACCGTTCAAGCCACCGACAGAAGAAATAATAATAATCACGCCATCCTTGCGTTCTACCATTTCCGGCAGAACCATCTGGCAGAGCCAGTGATTGGACTTGATATTAGAATCAAGAATCTTATCAAAAGCAGAATCAGGAATATCGGCCATGGATCCGTAGAAGGGGTTCACCGCCGCGTTGCAGACCAAGATATCTACCTTACCAAGGTGCGTTTTTGTTTGCGTGATCAGCTGCTCAATCTGTGCTTTGTCACCAATATGACAGGGGATTGAAACCGCACTGCCTGCGCCATCGGCAGTTGCTTCATTTATTTCAGCTGCGACGGCTTCGCATGCGTCGGCTTTTCTGCTCGAAATCACAACCTGAGCACCATGGGCAGCTAACTGCTCGGCAATTGACTTACCAATACCCTTTGTCGAACCGGTTATCACAGCTACTTTGCCTGTCAGATCAAATAAACTCATAACTTCCTCACTTATTAATTGCTGAATATTTCTAGCTTAGGGCTACCGCCGTTCAGTGACTGCTAACCGCACTGTCGCTCGCGTTGATTCAAATGATCAAAGCAGCGATCGGAAAATATCACATGGGGACGCAAAAATTACAACGACAATCAACGAACCAAATTACCGTGGTAATCCTGAGAAAATACTCTGCCGAGAAATCGCTCTCCGTGCCTCGTTTTCAAATGAACATGGGTGGTTTATTCCACAAGCGCCATCTTAGGAGGACGCCGCACATCCATTAACTTGCTTTGTCGAAAAAAACACCTTTTGACATCACTCGCAAAGGTGTCGCCAATGCTTCAAGATTTGCGGTTGGATCATCCGCATAAAAAACAAGATCAGCACTAAAATCAGGACTGATCTGACCTACTTGATCACCCAAGCCAATAGCTTCGGCACAGTCACTGGTTGCGCTCTTGAGGGCCTCAACCGGTGTCAATTCTGCAAAGTGGGCGAAGACAGGAATGGCCAGAGGCAAATGATGATGTATTACGCCGGGAATGCCTGCGTCCGTTGACGCAATAAGCTTTACCCCGGCTTGTTTCATTTTTCGATAGTTATCCATCATCATACCTTCAAACTTCTGAGTGCCAATGTAGCGTTTCCAACCTGCGTTAACCGTTGGCGACACTCGCACATCATTAGCAACAATTTTCTCGACAACTTCCGGGTCATATGCCTTTCCCCAGCCCTCCTCACCAACCCAGGAACAGTGTTCAATGGTTGTCACACCTGCCTCCGCTGCGTGACGAATGCCCTCGGTTCCATGGCAGTGTGCGGCAACGGTGTACTCCAGTTCGTTAGCACGAGCAACAATCGACTTCATAATAGAACTCGAAAACTGTGCATCTTTTGGCGCTGAATCAGGCGTAATGCTGCCTCCAGTCGCCATAACTTTTATGAGGTCAACACCCCTTGCATGCTGTCGTGCCAGCACCTCGAGCGCCTGCTCAACCCCTTCTGCCTCGCCACCCCAAAAATGACAGTGCCCCTTTACAGAGGTGATTGGCTGGCCGGCACAAACAAGTCGACAACCAACAACCTCTCCGCTGTTGATCATGTCCCTAACGGCCAACTCGAGCCACTTTCCTCCACCAAGATCCCGTGCCGTCGTAATGCCCGCGGCCAGCATCGACTGACTTCTCTCTATCATTTGTTCAATCAGAAGTTCTCTCTTGATTTTGCCGTGTGCAAAAGGATCTCTGATTTCAGGATCAAGACACATGTGTACGTGCGCGTCGATGAGTCCCGGCGTGACATAGACACCGGCCATGTTGATAGCTCCGGGGGCATCCTGCACGTTTTCCAACGCGACGATTTTTCCATCGCGAATACGAATAGAGGAATGATGCTGATCTAGGGAGTCGCCTAAACCGTTCCAGATATTAAGATTTGTCAGAATCGTGTCAGCCATATGCCGCCTATTTTCTCTTGTCGTTGTATACAAAAAGTGTTGATGCTGTGAAATTGAACAAACTGGCACTTGCCACACCTGCAACCAGGGCAAGCAGTCTGTACTGATCAAAGAAAGTGATCGTTGTTGTGAGCATGACATAGATACCCCAATTAAACGAAAAACCAACAAGGCTTGAGATAACAAACTCAAACCACTGTCTCATTTTCGGACGCCGCGCTCGATCGCCAAATGTGGTTTTCCGGTTCAAAGCCCAGTTCCAGCTGACCGCAGGCCAGAATGATAATCCTCTTGCGAGAATATGGTTGGCACCTACTGCCTGAAACAAATAATAGAACGCAAGGTCAATCACAAACCCACTCGCGCCGACGGCACCAAAATGGACAAACTCAGCCCAACCTTTAAATTTAAATAAATACAATCGTCTTAGGTGGCGCAGGTACTTCCACTGCTGATCAAAATTCATTTTGCTGGCACCCAGTTCGCGGTCTTTGAAGCTAATGGGAACCTCTTCAATAACCTCAAAGTTCACTCTGACCATTATCTCCAAACCAATCTTGTAACCGATCGGGTTGAGCTTCGTTATGTCTCCTAGCCGTTGTCTATTAAACATAAAGAAACCGGACATGGGATCCGAACACTGCGCAAGGGGTCGCGCCAAAAATGCCGCAAGATGAGAATTAAGGAACCGCCACAGACTCCAGTCCCTATCAAAGCTCCCGCCGCTTATATACCGACTACCAACGGCTAAAGCACCTTCATTACCGGCCACTTTTTCCAGCATTGCAGCGATTTCTTTCGGAGGATGAGACAAGTCGGCATCCATGACAAGCACAATATCGTTGGCAGCAGCTTCAATACCGTCGATGACCGAAAGCGATAAGTCCCGGGAACGACCTTCTCTGCGCAACAGTTTCAATGGATATGTTTTTGAAAGTCGCCCACAAACCTCGACTGTATCGTCGGGTGACATATCGTCGACGACAATCAGTTCATAATCTACCGAGGCTTCGGCATTTCCTATCCCAATACAGGCATGAATTTGTTCAGCCAACAGAGGCAGATTATCCGCTTCCATAAAGGTTGGCACTACGATGCTTAGCATTTAGCCTTCTCTCTTCGACATATTTTACTCGCAACTATAATCTGGAAATTTCTGTTCAAGCGCATCGTAAGCCTTTTTATTAGGCCCTTTCAGGTAGATCTGCATCAATGGGCAAATACTCGTATTTTCATCGACTGGCCACGCATCGATAGAGCGGTGGAAGTATTCGATGGAGAGCTCAACGCTTTCAGGGGATAGCGCATGTACTCTTCCGACTAACTCATAAAACACCGCCAGACTTTGCAAGCTGGCATAGGTCGGAATTTGTTCCTCGGCTTTAGCCGCCAAATCTACCAGCACTTCACGCTGGGTGGCCGCGTTGACATTTATCGATTGATATTGCTTGTACAATTCTTCAAGTGTGACCAGTTTGCCAGGGAATGTCGATTGCAATAGATTGAGCCTCAAAAACACTTCCTCTGTCATATCAGATGGGGGACGCGAACGGGCAAATCCAACATATTGTTTTGAAAAAGCAATCAATTGATTAAATAGCAAGTACTGCTCATGACCATCCGTCAACTCGTCATCAATATATAATTGCAACAACCGATCCAAATAGTCTGTGATGTCACTTTCGAACTCATAGTTTTCACCGCCAAGAGGATTAAACCTGTGATATAGACCTAAATTAGTTGAAGGTGACAACCTAGCCTCAATGGAGAAAACCGGCCTTTTTGTTGTGTTAATAAACTCTTCAATCGCCTGTTGTTGGGCCGCTAGGGACATAAATGGTGAACTCAGCCGATTAGAGAAAACAAGATTCGCCCAGTCTCTTACCTCGACATCTGGTCTCAATTCTTCTACAAGATTCAGGTAGCCTATCGGCCCGGATTGATTATCTCCGTAGGTAAACAACACAGCATCCTTCGGCAGAGTGCTCAGCACTGTCCTGGCATACGTATCAATAAGCTGACTGCCACTTCTATCCGCACGCTGATAATTAGACGAATACACCGAAAAAACTGCAGCAACCCCAGCAATTAGAAAAACGAGACTTCGAATTTGATGTTCCGACAGGTGTTCCAACAGCTTTCCCGACAATAGTGATTCATTCGTCGCGTTCAACAACACCGTTGCTAACAATTTTACGCCGTGAGCAAACCATAGACAGATAGCAGCATAAGCAATAACCGGATAAGGTCGAAAAATCGCCTGATAAAAAGGACTAAACTCAAAGTTCAACAAAGCCAATAGTATGAAGGTTGAACCGAGAAACAAGAGAATGACACTCACATTTTCGAACCGGTCTCTTGTCCTGATTGAGTGTAAAAGACCGGTCATTATCAGGGGCAAACCGAGCAACCCCAATTGATACATCGCTTCTTTCGAGAGCCAAAAAAAGTACGCTATTTTATGCGAGCTATCAGCAACCACATGGTCGTCACTGTATGTCGACCTCATCACATATCGCATGAATTTCTCGATAGAGTCTACACCGCCATATACTGCGACTTCAGGATTAACCGTCAGAATGAGAGAAAGGTAAGGTAACAAGCCAGCAATAAGACAAAGTATCGACAACAACCAGAACACTGGTTGTTTTAATTCTTCCCACAGGTTTTTCCATCGCGGGTACATAATCACCGCCAACGCGGGTGAGGACAAAACCATCAGCGGCCAATGATTAGAAAGCGCCAGCCCAACAAAAAGACAAAGAAGATACCAGTATCGAATTTGGGCTGTCTTGAGATACTGAATCGAAATGAACCACGTCACCATAAACATCAGTGACGCTAGACTGTAGACCTCGATGATGATTGCCTGAGACCAAAAAGTGTTGGAGTACGCGTAAGCAAGCGCCGCTATTGAGGCAAGTATGCGATCTCCGGTTAGCGACACGACAACTGAAAAAAAGACCATGACCGCGCCCACGGCAAACATCACCGAAATCAGGTTCCCGTTAAAAACAGAATCCTGCAGAGTTAGTTGCTGACAGAGAAGCGTAAACAACGGATATCCGGGCGGGTGGCCAATACCGCCAACATGGCACACCATTTGGAAAAGACCTGCGTCCTCGAGGGTAATTAATCGAGGCATGGTGATCAGATATGCTGCAAGGGCAAGAGCGCCAATAACGCCAGCCTGTATCACCTTTTTTGAGATAGCCGCGCTAGGCATGATGTGTTTGCTCAGGCGATGCGTTTGACTGGTATGTGCTGAATATAATTAGTTGCTCCTCTGCAAATGCGCTTTGTGATCTTTTCAATGCCCCTCACTTGGGCAGATAGTATATACGTTCTGTTCTCCCCGGGGTGTTGGTTAAGACCATGGAGCTATCACTTATTGCATTTTTCACTAGACCCACGCTGCTACCGATTTATCCGCAACAAACCTATTGCCTCAGGTTTGACCGATCAGGACAAATATGATCTTCTTCAATATTTAGGCCTCAAAATTATGTCTAGCAGAACACTCAGTCATCGATTTATCTGCGCGGCAATGCTACTAGTATTTGCTATCTTGGCAAGCTCAAGGGTACAGGCAGCGCCAAGCACCTATGCTGTGAAAGCACCTGACCGACTTCAGAACTACATCAAAATTGACACTATCAACCCGCCAGGTAATGAATCTCGCGGCGTAAAGTTCCTAGGCGCTATACTTGAAGAGGCCGGTATATCCTACGAAACCGTAGAGTCCGCACCGGGCAGAGGTAATATTTGGGCCCGTCTGGAAGGCGGTGATGAGCCAGCACTTGTGCTCTTGAGTCACATTGATGTTGTACCCGCCGATGCAAAGTATTGGGATGTCGCTCCTCTTTCGGGTGCGGTTAAAAATGGTTATATCTATGGCCGCGGAGCCATCGACACCAAGGGACTCGGCATTACTCAACTACAGGCATTCCTCGCACTACACGCTTCGGGTAAAAAACTAAAACGTGATGTCATTTTTATGGCAACCGCAGACGAAGAAGCCGGCGGTTTCTTTGGCGCGGGGTGGTTGGTCGAAAACCGTCCTGAAATCTTTGAAGGCGTGGGCTATCTCATTAATGAAGGCGGGTCAGGACGCATCACCACAGGCAAACCGGTGTTTCGTGTCGAGGTAACACAAAAGGTACCTCTCTGGCTGAAACTGACAGCGCTAGATACGCCAGGACATGGATCCAGCCCAAGGGTAACGAGTTCCGTAACGAGGATTTTACGCGCCGGGCACCGCATCGCTGATACTACCTTTGCGTATCGCGTAATTCCCGCGGTTAGAACACTGTTTCAGAGCTCAGCTGAATTCAGGAGCGGAGAACTCCGCACCAAATTTGAGAGGATTGATGAATCCATAAAAGATCCGGTGTTCATGACCGCACTACAACTCAGGGAACCCGGCAGTGTCGCACTGCTGCACAACACCTGCTCAATCACTCGGCTGTCGGGTAGCAACAAAATTAACGTCGTACCACCTACAGCTTCAATTGAACTGGATTGCCGATTGCTACCGGATCAAGATCCCGAGGCGTTTTTAACAGAACTTGAGCACATTATTAATGATGAACAGATTTCTATCGAAACAATCATGGGGTTCACTCCAGCCGTGAGTGACACAAGCACGCCCTTATATGAATCAATAGAACGTGTCTTAACATTACACTACGAAAACATGAAAGCTGTTCCCTCAGTTTCAACAGGCTTTACAGACAGCCACTTTTTCAGAGACATCAATATTACCAGCTATGGCTTTGGACCATTTCTGTTCGAAGAAAATGAAAAAACAGGCGTACACGGAAACAACGAACGAATATCTGTAGAGAATATGATTAAGGGAACCGAAATCATGACTGACTTTGTGATGGATTTTGCCGTCGAGTAGTTAGGCGGGGTTATATCGTTTCAGGAAAGATTACATGTACGATATACGATTGAAGGATTGCTAAATGAGTCGGGCAGCAGTCCAGTCGACATCTACCCTTCTCGATTTTATCGAACTTACCAGAGATCGTACTTTTGAACCTCAGCACGACCGACCACCATATGATGCACCTCATCAGGACCGTCAGCAAAACGTAAGTGTCTTTGGTCAGCATACATTCCAGCAAGCGGTGACCATTGAGAAATACCTGTTGCACCATGCATTTGAATTGCCTGATCGATGATCTGACAAACTCGCTCAGGCACCATCGCTTTAACTGCACTGACGTAGACCCGAGCCTCCTTGTTACCAAGCACGTCCATCGCCTTGGCTGCCTGGAGAACCATCAACTTCATCGCATCGATATCGATTCTGGCTCTGGATATCAACTCCAGGTTTTTGCCAAGTTTCGCGATAGGTTTGCCGAAAGCAACTCGACTAGCTGATCGCTTCACCATCAATTCGAGTGCGACTTCCGCTTTACCAATTGATCTCATGCAGTGGTGAATTCGTCCCGGGCCCAACCTTACTTGGGAAATCTCAAATCCACGGCCCTCGCCTAGCAGAATATTCTCTTTCGGAACTCTGACATCGTTGAATTTGATATGCATGTGTCCGCGGGGTGCGTGGTCCTGCCCAAAAACCTGCATACCTTCAAGTATTTCAACGCCTGGGGTGTCAATAGGAACCAGTATCTGGGACTGCTGTCGACTGGGAGGCGCATCAGGGCTGGTCTTCACCATTGTGATCATAATCTTACAACGAGGATCACCTGCACCCGAGATATAGAATTTCTCACCGTTGATAACCCACTCATCACCGTCTAATACAGCCTGAGTGCTGATATTCTTTGCATCAGATGAAGGCAAACCGGGTTCTGTCATGGCATAGGCAGACCTTATCTCACCATTGAGCAGTGGTTTGAGCCACTGTTCTTTCTGGGCTTCGGTCCCGACTCTTTCGAGTACTTCCATGTTACCCGTGTCCGGTGCACTACAATTCAAAGTCTCAGATGCCAGAGAGAATTTGCCGAGTTCCGCTGCGATATACGCATAGTCCAAATTCGTAAGACCTTCGCCTATCTCTGAGTCTGGCAGGAAAAAATTCCACAGACCTGAGGCTTTTGCTTTTGCTTTGGCGCCATCCAACAGCTCCAGTTGCCGAGGATGCCAAGACCAACGATCATCTTTCTCACTCTCGAGTGCGTAGAATTCCTCAGTAATAGGCTCTACATTCTCTTTTATATGTTTTTTTACCGCATCCATCAGCGGCTGCGCTTTTTCTGACATTGCTAACGTAAACAAGTCATTTTTAATATCAGGCATCATTTTCTCCTTCGTTATCGTCTTGTGGCTAATTGTCATTCACAGACACCACCAGTGACTTCAACATACGACCTTTCAACTTCAAGCACCACATCTATTAACAGGGGTGATAGGTCCTTAAAAAAGAATGGTATCCTGAAATCACGCTTTTCGGACCACCGCGAGGTATTCTTCAATCCTCCGAAGGTGACCATCGACATTGGTTTGCCCCGCGTTGTGCGTTGCTATCGCTATTTTTGTTGCCCCTAGCGCTTCCCATTTATCCGAGTGCGACTGCCATCTTTCCGGCGTACCGCCGGCATATTGCGCTTGCGCCTGTATCTGAAATCCTTCCCAGTTTTTACCCGCTGCGGCCCTGGCAGCCTTTAACAAGCTGATTGCTTCCGCGGCAGCGCTGTTCGCGCCCATCAGAGGAACCCAACCATCACCCAATTCTGCGCAACGTTTTAGTACCACTGGGGCAGCACCTCCAAACCAAACTGGAATAGGTTTAGATGGTCGCGGGTTGATACTCGCTTTGTCGATTCGATGGAATTCACCCGAGTAATCTAGAGAGTCTTCGCCCCAGAGTTCACGCATGAGTGCTACCTGCTCTGCTTGCCGGGCCCCTCTTCTTTCAAATGGCATATTGAGTGCGTCGTATTCAATCTGATTCCAACCTGTTCCAACACCTAGCCTTAACCTGTTGTTCGACAGTATTGCAACCTCAGCTGCTTGCTTGGCAACCAACACAGTTTGTCTTTGCGGCAATATCAGTATGGTTGTTACAAGCTCTATTGATTCTGTTACCGCCGCAATAAATGCCAACGTTGTTAACGGCTCATGAAATGCGACGTCTTTATCATAAACACCCTGAAACCCACCGGGTCTATCCGGGTCGGCGCCCACCACATGGTCGTACACCAACAACTGTTTGGCGCCAAGCGCTTCAGCGCCTTGAGCGAACGCTTTCATTGCACCAGGATCAGTACCAATTTCATTGTGCGGAAGAACGACACCATACTCCATTTTACTCATTCCCCAGAGATAAAAGCTCTCATTTCAAACGCTATTTCAACCAAATACTTTGAGTGATTCCAATTCACTACTCATTTGTGAACTACGAGTAGCCATCGCCATAAACATGTCGTTACCTCTATCTGTTTCACCCACGATCATTGATGCAATTACAGCCATAATCAAACCGGCAGGCGCATAGCGGCGATAAAGCGCCCATGCTTCGTTCCATTTCATCTCAACACCATAGCTTTTCAGCACGTCAAGATAGTGTTTGAGTAATGCTTCTTCATTTTCTGCTCGATCATCCGGGAGCAGACTTGTACCCATAAAATAGCTGAGATCATTAAAAGCGCACCCCAGACTAATTGATTGCCAGTCGACGACGGCTAGCGGGTAGGGACCCCCAAACATCATATTGTCGAGACGATAATCGATGTGGATCAGTGTCTTTTCACCCGTGAAGTCGGTGTATTGGTCCATGACGCCACCGACACCCAACACCATCTCATGATCAGCATTTCCCAAACGACTCGCATACTTTTCCAGAAAGCCTGTCTGCACCATCTGGTAGATTGATTTCGCAGGGTCGGGTTCTTCTACTTTTCTAGGAGCCAGCAACGGATATTGCCCAAGGGATTGGTCACCCCACCTTGGACCATGTAATTTAGCGAGCTCTTCCAGTGCCAGCGCGGCATCATCAACAGAGCAGCCATTCAGCTGATCACCCTGCTCTCCGGGCGCAAGGTCTTCCATAATGATGGCAAAATCGTGGGTCTCGTCAATAATATCAGCGTAGTGGACGACTGGCGTTTGGATATCAACACTGGCAGCGAGTTCGTTGTAGAAAAACACTTCCTTGATGTAGTTCTGCAGCTGAACGCCCGTTTGTTTGCTCACGGGGTCATTCGAGGCAAACTTACCGACAATCGATTCCGGCAGCTCGCCCTCTCCCTTTAACTCGAACCTCACGTTCTCGCCAACCTGCCCAGTGCCGATGCTTTTACTTGTCAGGCTATGTACCCGACCCGAAACTCCCGCGAAGTTAAGCACCTCGGTTAGCCAATCAGGTGTTATTTTCTCTGCTTCATGTATCAATGCGGGCTTACTCATACCAAATCTCTGGATTACAAATTAGGTATAAACTATATGAATTATTCGGGCTTAAGGGAAATCTGTATTGTGCTTGGAGAAACTAAGGCCAAAGAACGGAATTTATCAGGCTACTTAACGCAGGGCTGACCCCAATAGTCGAGACCCCAAGCCTCTGTGTTTTGAGTCCCAGTGCCGAGCACCCGTACTTTCAATCGACAAGGCTTCGCTTTGTGATCTAGGGAATTGCTGGCTTAAAAAACGGGGCTGCGAACTGCCGGTGCGCAGT
>CAJXBG010000082.1 GCA_913050215.1 uncultured Gammaproteobacteria bacterium | reverse complement strand
CCTTGCGCGATTGCTGTCTGCGTATCGGCTTTCACATTGGCATCGGAGTTCGCAATATGAATATTACCAAATGGCTTGCGTCCAATAACCCATGGCTTTTCTTCTTCCGCATACTCTTCACTCCACACTAGCTTATTGCTGTAGGAATAGCCGTGCGGCCAGCGGTTAACTGTAATAGCCGACACGTCTCTATCCGCATCAAACCCAACTTCAGCGAAGGCTTGATTTAATTGATCCTTTGCATGCTTCTCGAACTCTTCGAAGCTCGTGCCGAGAATTTGCCTGCGCCCTGCGCGCCATTGCTCAGGACCCTTTAGATTTTCAAACAGGGGCACATGACACATATGAACTATCATAGGCTCATCAGGTGTCTGAGATCGTTTGTACTTACCTAACGAGACAGGATATGCGAGTTCCGCTTGTTTGTAGAAGCCACCGGTGTAATAGACAAAGCTGGTCTTCAGCTTGTCAAATGCTTGCCAATTGTTTATCAACACCTTCGTGTAGACAAGCGGGATTTTTACGTTGAACGCGAGACCTTGTTTTTGTTTCTCTGACATCTCGGGGCAAAGATATGGAATGGCACTGTTGTAACACGCCATAATGCATTTTTTTGCTCTGACTTTTCGCGCTTTACCGCCATTAACGTAGGTAATGTCGACGTGCTTGCCGTCGGTTGTATTCCGCGCATGAACCACGGTGCTGTTTAAGCGGATATTCAGTTTACGGTTGGGTTTGTCTAATTGAGAATAGTCAGCTTTAGCTGTGACAACATCTTCCATCGTGGAGCCAGGCATTGCTTCCGGGATGAGTTTCCTGACAAGCAATCTAGCGATAGAAGCATTACCATCGGGAAAATGAAATATATATGGGTCAACACCGCGCCCCTGACGTATCGGTAGGGTGTGATCAACCCCTGGTATACCACCGTCATAATACTGCACCGCTGTTGTTGGCACCTCCTCCATGTCGACGCACCAAAAACTCATGCCCCAATGTTGGTAAATATCGATCACCTGCTTATCTACTTTACAGTAATCCCTGAGAAAAGCTGAGTAGCCGGTTTTGCTTAAGATCTCGAATTTTTTCTCCGTCGACACGCCGGGTAAGTAGTCGACCTCTTCTGTTTGAACGCGAATAAAATCCGCTCGAGCCTTGTCTGTTAACGGCGCTTCCTTTGCAAATTGTGACCAAGGCTTTTGGCCATACCCTGTTACATGTTTCGTTTCGCCGAACTTCTCGTTATCGAATACAATGCTAAAACCCATACCTCGCGATGAGTAAAGGTCTTGTTGAAATGCGCCATAGAATTTATCAAGGTCGATACCGAGGTCCCTTAGCAACTGCAATGCCTCAGGCGGATAAGACGAAGGCGTATCAATCGCCTCGGTTCCACCATAGCCTATTCGCGTTTCACCGTTGTATTCAAATTCATTTCTTTTTGCGTGCCCACCGAAGTCATCATGGTTATCTAAAATCAATACGCTGGCGTTTGGGTGCTCTTCCAAAAAGAAGTGGGCCGATGACAAACCGCTTAGCCCGGCACCCACGATGACCAGATCGTACTCTGCATCAACCTTTTCAGCATTCCATTCTGTGCCCGTGACACGGGCGTGCATCACCTCCCAAGAGCCATCGTGACTGCCTCTCAATCCGTTTTTTGCAGGTGGATAATAGTTATGATTTAGCGAGAATCCCTCCGGTGCGCCGAAGGTTTCGGTCCAGGGCGACAAAAGAGAACCACCAACAGCAGCACCAATGGCAATTTGCGTTCCATTCAGAAAGTCGCGGCGAGTAATATTTTTTTTCATCATTTTTCTCTGCAGGTTTGTTCATTCAAAAATTCGATTCTTGTTCTGTTGCGTAGTAATGCTCAAGTAGTAATTGTCGAATCAGGCTCACCGTCTTGAAATGTTTCAGTCTCTTTTTTACGCCGCTCAGCCAACTTTTTCACCACAAGCTCGTGCCCTTCTCGGCTTGATTTATTCTGAAGTACACAAAGCACGCTTACGACTGCGAATCCCCCAAGAAGAGGCCCGTAAAGCAAACCCAGTTGACCCAACTTCTCGGGTGAAATATCGACTGCGCTCTGCACCTGGGTTGGCCAACTAATAAGATCAAGACCAACGCCTCCGATAAACGACCCAAGTCCGGTCGTCGTTTTGTTAGCAAAAGATACGGCAGCAAAGAAAATACCTTCTTGGCGTTTGCCAGTGGCAAGTTCATGTTCGTCCGCGATATCTGCAACCATCGAGTTAAAACTCACCAGAAACTGTGCAGCAGCTATACCCTGAGTGAATTTTACAAACACCAAAGAACCAACCAGCGTCTCTGTGCCGTTGTCGGGAAAGAGATCAAGAAACCTTAGTAAGACGGGTACAATTTGACAGAGAGCCCAATAGACACCGCCAAAAATGACACCGGATCGTTTGTTAAAATATTTGTGCCAAACAGGCGCAATGAAGGTACCAAACATAATACCTACGGGGTAAGACAACAAGATCGTCAGCTTTTGTGAGGAACTGAGTTCCCAAAAATACTCGAACATATACAAATTCAACGCACCATCAACGCCCACCATAACGAAGATAATCATCGTGCCCGCAAACAGCCAGGCAAAGGAGCGGTTACGCAGCGCACCGATAATCTCGCTAAACATGCGCGTAATGACGTTTAACACCGTTAGCTTGCCAGCCTCACTCTTAACCCTAGCTAGGGGCAAGTGGGGAATGCGGTGATGGGTTCCCCAACCTGACCAGACAATCGTGACGACCATCGTCACCGCAAGTACAAATGCATAGGGGGCATAGGCGTCGACATTAAATTGACCCCGGGGAAATTCTGCAGTGTCTTTGAAGAACACGCCAAAACCAAGGTAGTAAGCAACCAGATAGCCGGCAAAACCGAGGAAATAGCGATATGAGACGATTTGGGTTCTTTCATCATAGTCTTCGGAAAGTTCAGCACCCAAGGCAATGTGAGGCACGTGATAAAGGGTCATCGC
Organism: uncultured Gammaproteobacteria bacterium; assembly: GCA_913050215.1. GTDB lineage: Bacteria > Pseudomonadota > Gammaproteobacteria > Pseudomonadales > Azotimanducaceae > UBA4582. Next base: position 14,901 of record CAJXBG010000082.1, on the reverse strand, counting down.
GCCTCTGGTCAGCACTACCGTCACCGTCAACCACAAAAAAAGAGAGAACTCCGAAAGCCCTTCGGGTGGTGAAAAAAGAAAAAAGAAAGCGATGCCAAGTGGTAACGCAGAGGCATACATAAAAGGATGTCGCCGACCCCATCTGGACTGCCAGTTATCCGAGAGAGAACCTGCCAGCGGATCGCTGACAGCATCAAACAACAATGCAATGAGAATAGCCGTGCCCGCAAGCGTGCCGGAAAGCCCGAGGACCTGATTGTAATAAAACAGAACAAATGTACTGAGGGCCGAATTCTTAAGACCTTCTGCTAGTTGTCCTATGCCGTAAGCAAACTTGGTATTGAACGTCAGAGCAGATGGCATACCTTACGCAATAATCGCCGATTGAGTCTCAACTGTACTATGTCAGGTGGCTAAAGCAAACCGGCTAACGAACAATCATGACGATGCGAAATACTATTCTCCGAGCTCGTCTTCGGCAGCGGCCAACATTTCGAATTCTTCCTCTGGCGTTTTTGCAACCAAATGATTCTTGCTGTACAGAAAATAATAAAGTGCTCCTATCACGTATAACACGATCGTATAATTGAAGGCACGTGGATCGAAGGCGTACACACCGGTTAATGCAATGACAGCAAGTACCAGACAAATAGATGAGGTGAACACTCCACCAGGCGTTTTGTATGGGCGGTGCATATCGGGATGTTTGATTCGTAACAGGATGTGAGAAAGCGCCATCAATGCATAAGAGATCGTTGCGCCAACTACTGCCATCGCAATGATCAGATCGCCTTCTCTGGTTAACGAGATCAGAAAACCCAGTACAGCCGGAATCGCCAGCGCCCATACTGGTGCTTTACGCTCGTTCGTCAATGACAGAAATCGCGGCAGGTACCCCGCTCGCGATAAGGCAAAAACCAACCGACTATAACCGTAGATAATCGAAAAAAACGAAGCAATTAGACCGGCTAACCCTAAAACGTTAACGGTCGTGGCGAGCGTTGTATTCCCCGTGTGTTTAAGCGCATCAACGAGCGGCACAGGACTGTTACCGATTGCATCGGCACCGACTGCTCCGGCTAGCAGGAAGACAACAAGCACGGCTGTAACCAACAGGAACAGCATGGCTCCTACTATGCCTCTGGGCACATCGGTGGCAGGATCCTTAGCTTCCTCTGCCGCCAAGGGCACACCCTCTATCGCCAGGAACAACCACATACCAAAAGGTAAAGCTGCCCATACGCCGTGCCAGCCGAAAGGCAAATATTCATTCGCGCCGGCAATACTCGGGTCAGGTGCAATGTCAAATAAATTGGCGGTCTCGAAACTGCCAAACAAGGTGATCGCGGTCGCCAAAATCGCAAAAACCGCGAGGGCAGTAATCACCATCATCAGCTTTAGTGCTTCGCCAGCGCCGATCAAATGTATGCTGACGAAAATGAAATAAAATGTGGCATAGATAACAGGACCATTAAGCCCCACGAGCGCTTCAACAGCAGCGCCGATAAAAACAACGATTGCCGCGGGGGCCAGCACATATTCAATGAGAACTGCCAGACCTGTTAGATAACCCCCGCTAGGTCCCATCACCTGGCGGGCAAAGCTATATCCACCGCCTGCTGCCGGAATCGCAGCAGACATCTCTGCAAGTGAAAGTACGAGGGTAAGATACATCACTGCCATCAACACGGCGGCGATGGCAAAACCGCCCCAACCGGCCACGCCAATGCCAAAATTCCAGCCAGCGAAGTCGCCAGAAATTACGTAAGACACGCCTAGGCCGGCAAGCAAGACCCAACCTGCCGTACCTTTCTTTAACTGCCTTTTAGCTAGATAATCCTGATCCACATGATGTTCTGACATCGCAGTATCTCCTCAGGCATAGAAGCTTTCAACAATGCCTGAGTGCACTTGCTCCCGCAAGCGTGTCTAGGAGTGAACATAGATGCTGGCGGCTGGGAATCTACTCTCCCTTCCAGTTTGGCGCTCTCTTTTCTGAAAAAGCAAGCGGACCCTCAACAAAGTCTGCTGAACCGTACATTGCCGATATTTGATCGTATTTACCTTTAATCGCCTCTTCGAGTGAAGGAGCAGACATTCCCTGCATAGCAGCTTCTTTGCTACCGCGCACGGATAAGGGGGCACATTCTAAAATTTGGGCAGCCCAGGCTTTCGCAGCATTCAGTGCTTCCCCTACAGGTACCACCTCATTGACAAATCCAAGCTGCCTACCCTCTTCTGCCGGTACGCGTCGGCCAGTCAGCAACATGCCCATCGCCTGTTTCATACCAATTTCCCTGGGAAGTCTGTGAATCCCACCGCCTAATGCAGCCAACCCTACTCTCGGTTCAGGAAGTGCAAAGATGGCATTTTCCGAGGCAATGATCAGATCGCAAGCGAGTGCAACTTCAAAGCCGCCTCCCATCGCAATCCCGTTTACAGCAGCAATGATGGGCTTGGGGTTATCAAAACGGGAGCCCAAGCCCGCAAAGCCACTCGCGGGAGAGTACATTTTTCCTCCAGAGGCCTGATATTTCAGATCATTTCCTGCACTGAATGCTCGATCTCCGGCGCCTGTGATGATGGCAACCCACTGATCGGGGTCAGCTACAAACTCATCAAACACCTGAGCAAGTTCAGCCTGTGCCGGCGGATGAAGTGAGTTCATTACATCGGGACGCTCAATAGTGACAATTGTTAAGGGACCTTCCCTTTCGACGCTACAAAATTCAGGCATATTTCCGCTCCTATTGGTTATTTTAAAAGTCTAACAGCAAGAATGGTCAAATCTAATCAATGTTTGGCGCTGCTTACGGCTGCTTCAAGACGCGCAACAGCCCTTTCCAACTGCACTCTCGGGCAGCCAAAATTGAGCCGCATAAATCGATTATCACCAAATTGCTCTCCCGGGGACATGCCCAGTCCTTTCTGTTCGAAAAAATCAGGCGGATCGTTTAAGCCGAGTTCTGCAACGTTGAGCCAGGCAAGGTAAGTCGATTCCTGTGGGCTCATATGAATTCCGGGGATATTTTCTATTGCATTGGAGAGGTAGTCGCGATTCCCCTCAAGGTAACGTAACAATTCCTGCCGCCACCCTTCACAATCCGCGTAAGCGGCTTGCATTGCGGTGTAGCCTAGCAGGTTCACATTACCGACCAGTCCCGCTCTGGGGGCTTCAAACTGTTCTCGCAGGAGCGGATTCTGGATGATAGCAAACGAGCCTCCTAGCCCTGCAAGATTGAAGGTCTTACTTGGTGCCATCAAGGTGATCGTTCTTTCCGCCGCGGCTTCGCTAATCGAAGCCGTTGGAATATGCGGTCTCCCATCAAGCACAAGATCACAATGGATTTCATCGGAGCAGATGATCAGATCATTTTGTACACTGATATCAACAATCGATTCGAGCTCAGTTCGGGTGAGTGTTCGACCTATCGGGTTAAAAGGATTACAAAGCATTAACAGTCTTGAGTTTCCCACGGAAGCGCGCTCGAGCGCGTTCATGGGAAATTGCCACGTGCCAGCCTCATAGGACATGGGAAAACGCTTCAACTCGCGTCCTTGGTTCTCGGGCGCAGCAAAAAAAGGATGGTAGACCGGGGTTGCAGTGACGGCTGCTTCATCTTCTTGCAGCAGACCCGCACAACAGAGATTAAGACCAGCAACGACCCCGGGAAAGAACACAAGGTCATCTGGCTGGATATCCCAATTATAAAAAGTCTTCATGCGCGCAACGAGCGTATTTTTCAACGCGGCTGAAGCCTCGGTGTAGCCAAAAACACCGTGTTGAACTCGATTCTGTAACGCTTCAACGACCGCCGCAGGCGACTGGAAATCCATATCGGCCACCCAAAGTGGCAGTATGTCCAAATCTTTATATTTGTTGAATTTAGTACTTTCCGTGGAGAGTCTGTCTATTTCTACGTCAAAATCGGTAGGCATCGGTACTCGTTCTCGCGATCGGTTTTTGATAAGTTTTGGGAGTATAACAAGAGTGGCATATACTGCCTCTCACAGCAGTAAAAAGCTGGCGAATAAAACACTATTATTAATATACAGACGAAAAGGAGCAGACAATGGGCCTATTTAGCCGCACCCCCGTCTCCGTCACAGCAGAAACTGCCTTACCCGGCAGAAATATTCCACTGGTAGTACCCGACACCCACTATGTTAACCGAACATCATTTATCGCTCCCTTTCCGGACGGCCTAGAGGTTGCCTATTTTGGCATGGGCTGTTTTTGGGGTGCCGAACGGCGCTTTTGGGAGCTGGAAGGCGTATACACTACGGCGGTTGGATACGCGGGTGGCTACACAGAGAACCCTACCTACGATGAAGTATGCAGCGGCCTCACGGGACACTCCGAAATGGTGCTGGTTGTATTCGACCCTAAAATCACAAGTTTGGAGAAGCTGCTCACGCTGTTTTGGGAAAGTCATGACCCGACACAAGGCATGCGTCAGGGTAATGATATTGGCTCGCAATACCGCTCTTGTATCTTCACCACCAGTGAAGAGCAGTTCGCAACCGCAAGAAGCGCGGCTGACAGGTTTCAAAAGGGTCTGACCGACTCAGGTTACGGCGCAATCACTACTGACATAGAGAGTGTTTCCACATTTTTCTATGCTGAGGAATACCATCAACAATACCTTGCAAAGGTGCCCAACGGATACTGCGGGTTGAGAGGAACCGGCGTCTGTTACGTCGCTCCTGAATAGCATATTTTGGAGAACATGATGAAAGTCGCTGTACCAGAAAACGTCCGTAGCAGTCATGACTTGGCTGCAGGATTGTTTGGCCAACCGGGTACTTGGCTTACAGCATCTATCCGAACGGCCGTGTGGGCGGAAGCCAGAAACGCGCCTGCTTGCACACTTTGTCGAGACCGCAAGCAGGCAATCTCGCCCTATGCGCTGAAAGGCAAACACGACACCTGCACCCAGCTTCCCGAAAATATTGTTGAGGTGGTTCACAGGATCAAGAACGATTCTGGAAGACTCACGAAACGCTGGTTCGATGAGCAAATTGAGGCGGGGCTAAGTCGCGAAGAATATATTGAAATACTGAGTCTGGTCGCGACCTCAATCATACTCGACAGCTATGCCACGGCGATGGGCTTGCCGGATTACAGCATTCCTTCACCACAACCGGGCGAGCCAACGAAAGTGCTCAATCCCGAGGTGATTGATGAAGGTGCCTGGCTTCCCATCACAAAAGCGGAGCAAACCGTCGAAGATCACGGATTACCGAACGTGCCAAATATCGCCCGGGCGATGGGACTTGTACCCTCGGGCATGATGCATTTTTTCGGTACTATGCGCGCACATTACTCCCTTTCCGGAGACGACTTCGGAATCAGCAGGTCTCAGATCGAACTGATTGCTGCGAGGGTGTCATCGCACAATGAATGCTTTTACTGAACGACTTCACATACCTTGCTGCTTCGTGCAAGCGGCGATCGAAACAACGAAAGCTACAACCTTGATTCTGTCACGTCCGAAGGTATTGCCGACGCTGGCGTTAACAACGGCGCGTTTCTCATGGAGCTTGCAGCGGCGGTTTATGCTCAGGACGCTGACGTATTGGCGGACATCCGCACCCGGGGAGTTGAACTGCTGGGAGAACGAGGCCTCGCAGAGGCTATAGGTATCGCCTCCGGATTTAATGGCATTACCAAAGTAGCTAATGGCACCGGTTTACCGCTAGACAAATCGACTGCAGATATCACCGGCGAAATGAGAACAGAAACTGGTATTGATGAGTACTCGGAAGCCTTCAAATCCAACAAATATGACGCGCTGTAGGTCCCGTCGGATCTTAAATAGGCCCTACTCTAACAACCGCTCTTGCTTTTAAGTTTTTACATTTTTATCAACAGCACCCATAAAATCTATATTTTCAGTACTATTTTCGGGAATAGGGATCTCAACAATACGCTCTTCGACATTGTCATACTCCAACTTCAGCGCCCGACACATCGTTGCATGCAGATCGTATGTACAAGTGATGTACGTGAATTCCAGAATTTCCTCGTCACTTAGATGCTGTTGAAGTACTTCAAAAGTACCGTCACTGGTTCTTCCGCCAGAAAGAACAAGGTCATCTGTATATGCAAGGATGGCGCGCTCAATGGGAGAGAATAAATCAGAGGTCTGCCAATTGGGGATCGCTGCAATATATTCTTCGCTGTAACCAACCGCGCGCATGCTTTTGCAATGCTGGGAAAACACAAACTGACTGCCTCTGACGTACCCACCCCTGGTCTGACCCAGCTCCCGCAACTTGGCCTTCAGCTTACGATTTTTACTCCTGTAAAACTGGAAACCAGCTACCGCATGATTAAAGCAGTCCGGTACAAGGGCAAAAACTGTCCACCAGTTCCCTGGCGTGCCAGTTGCGGTTCCGGGTGAAGCTACCGGGTCCCGATCACCAAAAAGCGCGTCATAAAGTGGCAATACTGACGGATCGGCATCCTCTCGGCTTATTTCTTTTAATCTAGGCATGGCGTAAATATCCTTTTTTGTTACCGCTATGAAAAGTAATGGTAAACTTATTTTACTAAATTTGGATCAGAAAAATGTTAAAAGATTCTCTCCTCAAAGGTCAGCAAATAATCGCTCCCGGCGTATTCGACGGGCTTTCCGCAAGAATCGCACAACAGTCGGGATGCAACGTACTTTACATGTCAGGTTTTTGTGTTTCCGGCACCTTGCTTGGCACACCGGATGTTGGCTTGGTCACGGCAACGGAAATGATCGAGCGGGTTCAACAAATTGTGAATTCCGCGCCCGGTGCTGCGGTCATTGCTGATGGTGACAATGGACATGGTGGCGTTCACAACGTCGCACGAATCGTCCGAGCCTATGAAGCCGCAGGTGCTGACTGCATTCAGCTTGAGGACCAGGTTATTCCGAAAAAGTGCGGTCACATGGAAAATAAACAAGTTGTTCCGCTGGAAGAGGCCGTGCAAAAAATCGAGGCAGCCTGCGCAGCCCGCCGTACAACCAACTTCCTAATCATGGCGCGAACCGATGCCCGGGCGACACATAACCTTGATGAAGCATTGAGACGAGGCGATGCGTTTATAGAGGCTGGTGCTGACATTCTTTTTATTGAGGCGCCCGCTTCAGTCGACGAAATGACGAAAATAGCAAAGCGGTTTCCGAACACGCCGCTGGTCGCAAATTTGGTCGAAGGAGGAAAAACACCCGAGCTATCCTTGACGGAATTGAAGTCGTTGGGGTTCTTAATCGTTTTGCGCCCTGTGTCGGCCTTGCTATCGATATCAGCCGTTCTGCGACAAAACTATGAATCTCTCGCAAAGACAGGGACGCTGGGTGCGCACGCCCCCCATCTATCATTTGACGAATATAACAGAATGATTGGTTTACAGGATTTCAACTAGCTAAAAGATTCGCCTTAACTTACGGAAAGCGCCGCTTCAAAATCTGCCAACAAATCCTCCGTTTCTTCAATGCCAATCGCGAAGCGAACCAACGAATCATCTATACCCATCGTTGCTCTGCGCTCTGGACCCATTTCGTGGTAAATCGTGTGCGCAACAGGTATACCTAGCGAGCGCGTATCTCCGAGGTTGCTCGCGCTGATCACCAGATTCAACCTGTTAAGAAAGTCAAAACAATCAATCTCGTCGTTTAACTCTATACTAAATAATGCTCCGCAATGCTTAAACAACTCAGTCGAGAGTTGGTGCTGCGGATGACCACTGAGCCCGGGATAGTAGACTTTTTTCACGCTATCGTGAGAGGACAAATATTCCGTCAACGTTCTTGCATTTTCACATGCGCGCTCCATACGCAGTGCCAGCGTATCCGAGCCAATTGATATGTGGTGCGCCGCTTCTGGCCCAAGCGTAGCGCCAAAGTCTCGAAGTCCCTTCTTTTTAATCTGGGTAATTCCCCAGCTGCTGACATCACCTTTTTTATAGTTGCTGTAAAGGTTTTCAAATTTCGACCAGTCATAAAGCCCCGTTTCAGTTACAGCTCCCCCTAACGCGTTAGCATGACCACCGATGTACTTAGTGAGCGAATTAAAAACAAGACTCGCTTTTGCTCGCTTGCCCTGAAACAAGTAAGGCGTTGTCATCGTATTATCAACGCAATAAAGCAAATTTTGCGCTTCGCACAGATCACCGATATTGATCAAGTCTGCAACCTGTGTTCTTGGGTTGGCAATGGTTTCAACAAATACCAGTTTGGTGTTCTCTTTTATCGCAGCAGCGACATTAGCAACGTTGGTCGCATCGACAAACGTAACTTCAATGCCATGGGATTCAAACGTCTTAAAAACACTATTTGTGTTACCAAATAAAAAGGAGCTCGAAATCACATGATCGCCAGCACGCAGCAGCGCAAAAAAGGTGGTGCAAATCGCCGCCATACCAGTGGAAAACGCCGCAGTTGCAACACCGTCTTCCATCATCGTGATTTTATTCTGTAGCGCATCTACCGTCGGATTCACTTGTCGACCGTAGGTATAACCCGACTGTTTACCCTGAAAGACTGCGGCGAGTTCTCTCGAATCGTCGTAGGCGTATGTAACAGCGGTGTGAATGGGTTTGTGAATTGACCCATGCTGAACACCACTCCTGCGATCCGCATGGAGTAGTTTTGAAGTAAATCCTGATTGCGTCATGACTTTCTTTATTGCCTCAAATTTAGAGTTAACGGAATCCCTGATCCCGATTAATCGCAGGCGAAAAAAAACCCGCAGTAGTGGCAACTAAAGCAGGTTTGCATGTCCTCTTTAGCTGTATTTTTATTGCGCCCGCAAGCTGAAGCTCAAATCGGCGCACTCTTGGTGAATTCTCTCGCTATGCGCTTAAAAAGTCACTTTTCTTAAATTTTGCGTGCATCATTTACGTCCTTTGCACGGATCGCATTGTATTCAGAGTCCATCGCTAAATCAACCGCTGGTATTTTAAGTTCTTAGCTTGTGCTGTTTTATTCGAGTTATTTGCATCATCCTCAATGCCAACAAACACGTGTTTTTGCGATCTGTCTGCGGCAGTGCCTGCGGAAGAGGAGGAACACAAACAAACCAGGATTGTCGCTGGTTGTAAGTTCATTCTGGGCTTTGCTTAATTCCTTAATGAATAGTTGTTATGATCGCGCCGTCAACCACGATTTGAAAAAGCTATGAGCAGACAGCAATTCAACCACGACCTTATTTCCTTTCTGGACGCGTCTCCCACACCTTTCCATGCCGTTAAAAGCATGAGAAAAATGCTAGAGAATGCAGGTTTTCAGGCGCTAGACGAGAAGAAGAGCTGGAATCTAGGGCCGGGAAAGTACTTTGTTACCCGAAACGATTCATCGATCATTGCTTTTATCCGTGGGGAAGAAGACCCGGCAGATACAGGCATCCGCATGGTTGGCGCTCATACCGATAGCCCTTGCCTCAAGATAAAGCCGAATCCAGCTATCAAAACTCATGGCTACCTAAATCTCGGAGTTGAGGTTTATGGCGGCGTTTTACTCAACCCCTGGTTCGACAGAGACCTTTCCATCGCAGGGCGGGTAACCGTTCAGGACTCCCACAAGCACGTTCAGAGTGCGCTTGTGAATTTCGATCGCGCCGTTGCAACCATTCCGAGTTTAGCAATACACCTCGACCGAGAGGCGAACAAACAACGTACTGTCAATCCACAGAAGGACATTCCACCTCTTCTTATGCTCACCGATGAGCAAAAAACATTCGAGGTCTTACTGCAAGAACAAATCAAAAAAGAGCACCCAGAGCTTGAGGTAGCCGCGCTACTGGGCTTTGAGCTGTCTTTTTACAACATGCAGGGGGCCGCGATCACGGGCATAGCGAATGAATTTCTGGCGAGTGCACGTCTTGACAACTTACTGAGTTGCTACGCAGGCATCGAAAGTTTGCTGCGTGCCGACGAGACGGTCACCAGCCTCATGATCTGCAGTGATCACGAAGAGGTTGGCAGCGCTTCCGCGGAGGGCGCTGAGGGCCCTTTCCTAAAAACAACGCTCGAGCGCATGTTGCCCAACAAGGACGACTACCATCGCGCAATAGCCAATTCTCTGCTGATATCGACCGACAACGCCCACGGCATTCATCCTAACTACCCCGATAAACACGATGCGAACCATGGGCCCCTGCTTAACAAAGGCCCTGTTATCAAGGTAAATGCCAATCAGCGATACGCTACCAACAGCGAAACCTCCGGGTATTTTGTTTCGCTATGTGATGCCAACAATGTGCCGCATCAAACCTTCGTCACGCGCACAGATATGGCCTGTGGCAGCACGATAGGCCCGATCACCGCAAAAACGCTTGGAGTAAAAACGCTCGATGTTGGCGTACCCACCTTCGCCATGCATTCCATACGGGAACTAGCTGGCTCAGAGGACGCCTATTCGTTGGCCCAAGTGTTAAAGGCATTTTACTCAGATGCAGGACCTCTAGGGGCTGCAGACCAATAGTCGCCCAACGAACGGGCCTTATGCGCTCAAATCCCGGTATTGCTGACCTGTGTACTCCGCTTTGGGTCTGAAGATTCTATTATCCTGCCGGTCTTCAATAAAATGCGCGAGCCAGCCGACAGATCGAGCCATCGCAAACAACGCAGTAAAATTGTCCGCAGGAATACCTAGCGCAACAAACACTGCGCCCTTGTAGTATTCAACATTGGCCCACAGATCTTTACCTCGTGCCTGCATCTCAGCATTAAACTCAATTTCCAGCGCTTGCAGTGTCTCATAGAGGTTCTCCGCCGGGGTGCCTTTACAAAGTGATTCGGCCATAGGTTTCAAAATTAAAGCTCTTGGATCAACGACCTTGTACTCTCGATGCCCCATACCCATCAACTTACCTTTTCGGGCCAGCAATTTCGACACAAAGGCCTTCGCATTCTCTGGACTCGCAGCCTCTCTTGCGGCCATCACTGCCGCCTCGTCCGCCCCACCATGAAGCTCGCCCGAAAGCGCGCCTACGCCTGCAGCCATAACAGCATTGATTGATGCCAAGGTGCTGGAAACACATTTACTGGCAAAAGTGCCGGCATTAAAACTGTGCTCTAGCTGCAATATCTGGGCAACCTTCAACACTTCGATACTCTGTTCCTCAGCAGCTTGGCCATTGAACATCATTAGGAAACTTTCCAGGTAAGACATCTCGGGTCGAAACTCTATGAGTGGCAGTCCTTCCTGAATTCGATGGTAATGAGCGATTAAAGTTGGAATTTTGGCAACTATCTGCAATCCCTGACTTGTATCTGAATCTAAGCTCGAAAAATTGACATCACTCATTTGTAGCAGTGGGATCATTCCCTGCAACATTGCCATGGGATGCAGCGTGCTTTGTAACGACCGAAGAAGATTGACATCAGAATCAGACAACGCACCGTGCAACGAAAGATATGTTTCCAAACTCAGACGTTGTCCATCACTCGGCAAATCACCGAATAAGACAAGCCACATCACCGTAACGTAGTCCTGCGAGACAAGCGCTTCGATTGGATAGCCCCGATAAGTGAGCCGCCCAATTTCTCCCTCAACATTACTCACTTTTGTTTCGTCGACAACCACGCCTTCCAGACCCTTTGCATAACTCATGACACCTCTCCTCGCGTAAATAGCTGTGTATCGATTCATTTGATTAGCAGATCAAAAGCTAGGCTTATTGGGATTCAGGATCAAATTAAACGTTTTCATCGCGTAATTAGCTCAGCTAATGAGCATAGGGAAAAGAAAAAAACTCTGGTTTTAGTGTATTGTTAGCGTCAAATGACAACGAAGTGTCATCACTTAATGTGGGTCAAAATGGGTTTGAAAAGCGGCGGTTGTTGCAAAATCAGGCATCAGGACCAGGGCTATCGAAATTATGCACTGCTGGCCGCTACCATTGTGTCACTATGCATAGGACAAACTGCCCAGGCTGCAGACGGCGTTGGCTCAGGGGCGAAAAAATTTGCGCAACTCGATCAAATGCTGCCAACACCCAATGTCTACCGCACAGCATCAGGGGCTCCAGGAAATGCCTATTGGCAGCAGCAAGCTGACTACATAATTCGGGCGACACTAGACGAAAACGAACGGACAATAGCCGGCACAGAACAAGTCACCTATACAAACAACTCTCCTGACTCACTGAAGTATCTGTGGCTACAGCTCGATCAAAACCGTTTTCGCCGCGACTCTATCAGTCAGTTATCAAGTACTACTTCCAATGTGCGGGATAGACTGAGCTTTAAGGAGTTACGTTCTGCTCATGGCTTTGAAGACGCCGACTATGGACACAACATCACAAGACTGGTTGATGCAAGTGGCAACGACCTTAGCCATACTATTGTTGACACTATGATGCGCATCGATCTGCCACGCCCGCTAGCGCCGGGCAAAAAAGTTGTTTTCGAGCTCGACTGGCACTATAAAATTACTGACCACGGTGCCGTTGGCGGACGCTCAGGCTACAGCACCTTCGAAAAAGGAGATGCAGACATTTTCTTTCTGGCGCAGTGGTTTCCCCGCATGGCCGCCTATACTGATTATGCTGGTTGGCAGCACAAACAGTTTCTTCGCCGCGGCGAGTTTACGCTTGAGTTCGGCGACTACGATGTCACTTTGACGGTACCTGCCGATCATATTGTCTCTTCCACCGGTTCTCTCGAAAATGGCAATGAGGTGCTCACTAAGACTCAACTCAAAAGACTAACCTCTGCCAACGACAAGGCACCGGTCTTTATCGTTACGCCGGAAGAGGCATTGAAGAAAGAAAAAAAGAGTACCGACAAAACAAGCAGCTGGCACTTCAAAGCTGAAAACGTGCGAGATTTCGCATGGTCTTCCTCCCGCAAATTCATCTGGGATGCAATGATTCACAACCAGCCAGGTGCCAAATATGCGCAGGTCTTGGCAATGTCTTTCTATCCTAATGAGGCGGAGCCTATTTGGTCTCATTACTCGACACATTCGGTCATTCATACCATGGAAGTTTATTCCCGTTTTTCTTTCGATTACCCCTACCCGACGGCGCAGTCGGTAAATTCGTGGAAATCTGGGGGAATGGAATATCCGATGATTACTTTCAACGGCTACCGTCCCACTGCTGCAAAGGAAGATGACGAACTTTCAGAAGAAAGCATCGATGAAGACGGCAAACCCACCTATTCTAGGAAAATAAAATATGGCCTGGTAGGCGTGATCATTCACGAGATTGGTCACATCTACTTTCCGATGATCGTGAACTCTGACGAACGTCAGTGGACGTGGATGGACGAGGGACTTAATACCTTTCTCGAATATGTCGCAGAACTTGAATGGGAAGAAAACTTCCCCGCCTTCAGGGGTAAAACAAATGCACTTGATTACATACCTGAGTACATGACCAGCACGAATCAAGTGCCTATCATGACCAATTCGGAATCTATTTTGCAGTTCGGACCTAACGCTTACTCGAAACCTGCGGCTGCTTTAACCGTGCTTCGAGAAACAGTCATGGGCAGAGAACTGTTCGACTTTGCTTTCAGGGAATACGCACAACGTTGGCAGTTCAAACGACCAACACCATCTGATTTCTTTCGCACCATGGAAGACGCGTCCGCAGTCGACCTCGACTGGTTCTGGCGCGGATGGTTCTACACGACAGATCACGTCGATGTTGCGCTTAAAGACATTAGAGAATACAGAGTCAAGGCAAAGAATCCTGACAAGGACTATCCGCTTGATCGAATCGAGGATCATAGAAAGTATCCGGCACCCATCATGGAAGAGCGTAATCGTGCGAGCATCGGTGAAACCCGGTTAGATCGATTTCCTGAACTAGCAGATTTCTATAACGAACATGACGAGTTTACTGTGTCCAACAAGGACAGAAATGACTACACCAAATATTTGAAGAAGCTCGAATCCTGGGAAAAGCGCACGCTGGCACGTGCACTTGAGGAAGATCACTATGTCTATTTTGTAGAATTTGAGAATAAAGGCGGATTACCCACTCCACTGCCATTAACCATTCACTTTGCGGACAACACAATCCGCGAGGTGATGATCCCTGCTGAAATTTGGAGTATCAACACCGAGGTTGTCACAAAGTTGTTTATTGAGCCGGTTCAAATTAGCGCTATTTCCTTAGATGATCGACACCAGACAGCAGACGCAGATTTTTCAAACAACCGCTTTCCTCCGGCGATCAGCCAATCAAGACTTGAGCTCTACAAGAGCAAGAACACAAGCCGTGACCTAATGAAAGATATGTTGAAAAAGTTGAAAGCTGACACAAAAAATGATGAGACATACGGACAGGATGTTGAACTTTCGCACTGATTCAAAGCGCTATGTTATTCACCCGAACGCCGTTCATTCAAGCTTCAGGGCTTTTTCCTCGATCCTATTTTTTTTGCTGACCTGCCTTGCCTGCCCGCCCCAGAGTTTGGCCCATCGCCAACATCTGAGCTGGTCAACCATTGTATGGAATGAACAAGCCAGCATGCTTGAAATAACACATCGCGTTCATGCACACGATGCAAGCACTTGGTTACGGGCACGCTCGAAAACGGAGATAGACATTACCGATATTCAGCATCAAGCCAGATTCGCTTTGTATAGTGCCGAGCGATTTAAACTACAAAATAACCAAATCTGGCAAGCGCCTGAGCTACTCGGTGCTGAATTGAAAGGCAACTATTTCTTAACCTACCAGCAGCTCAACTTAGATGCAGCACCAACCTCTCTGTTTTTTGAAATTACTATTCTGATGGATCTGTTTGATGACCAGGAACATATCGTCAACGTCGAGTCCAGCAGTGGTGTCAAGTCACTCAGCTTTGATCTTCAGAATACGTATCAGGGAGTTCAGATCTAATATGTCTATACACATCGAAACTCAGGAGATTCGGGTATTTAAGGCCATCTATGATGAGAACGG
>CAJXBG010000081.1 GCA_913050215.1 uncultured Gammaproteobacteria bacterium | reverse complement strand
GTGCGCCAATCCAAAATCGATGGAATTGCCAATGATATTCCGGACCAAGACGTCGACTCGGGCAACGAGAGTGGCAAGATGGCTGTGGTAGGCTGGGGTTCAACTTATGGTTCAATTCACCAAGCGGTCAAACGCGCTCGTCAGGAAGGGAAAGATGTTGCTCACATTCACCTTCGCCATATGTGGCCTATGCCGGCGAATTTGGGTGATTTATTGAATGGGTACGAAGAGGTCCTGATTCCTGAAATGAATACAGGCCAGCTAATTCACCTGATTCGTTCGCACTACATGATAGACGCAAAAGGATTGAATAAAATATCTGGTCAGCCGTTTAAGATTCGCGAAATTGAAGCGGCGATCACAGAACAACTGGAGAACGCCAAATGAATGCGCCACTAACACTTAAAGATTATGAAACAGACCAAGAGGTGCGTTGGTGCCCTGGGTGTGGTGATTACGCGATCCTGAAAACGATTCAGAAATTGATGCCGACGCTCAACGTACCAAAGGAGAATACGGTATTTGTTTCGGGTATTGGCTGTTCATCCCGATTCCCTTACTACATGAATACTTACGGTTTTCATACGATTCATGGTCGGGCACCCTCGATTGCAACCGGAGTAAAACTGGCAAACCCAGAACTCGATGTATGGATGGTGACGGGCGATGGCGATGGATTGAGTATTGGCGGCAACCACATGCTTCACGCCTTAAGACGAAATGTCGATTTACAGATCTTGTTGTTCAATAATGAAATTTATGGTCTGACGAAAGGGCAATATTCCCCAACCTCAAAAGTCGGAACCAAATCTCCATCCACTCCGGATGGGTCTATAGATCAACCCCTCGACCCAGCAGCGTTTGCACTGGGCGCAGGCGCCCGATTTGTAGCGCGTGGCATCGACACTGAAGCTAAGTCTCTGACGCCTTTGCTCGCACGCGCGCATGCACACAAGGGGACTTCATTTGTCGAAATCTACCAAAATTGCCCTGTTTATAATGATGGGATATTTGATCTGGTCAAAGACAAAAAGAATGCCGCGAATACGCGTCTTGTGCTTGAGCATGGCGAGCCAATGCTGTTCGGTACTGACAACGAGAAGGGCATAAGGTTGAATATGAAGACCTTAACGCTTGAAGTTGTCACGCTGGGAGAAGAAGGCGTCACGCTTGACGATATATTGGTACACGACGAGACCAACATCACCATAGCGCAAATGATCTCCCGGATTCACTCGCCGGACTTCCCCGAGCCATTTGGTGTGATCTATTGTAATCCGACCCGGGCGTTCGTCGACGATGTTTACTCGCAGCGTATTGCAGTCAGGGAAACCAAGGGCGCCGCTGACGTCAATGCGATTCTCCGTGGTGGACACACATGGACAGTGTCCTGATCGGAAAAGACCGACGCAAATGACCGATTTTGACGTACAGCAGAATACCGGCACCATACCTGTTCAGTCGCAACATCAATTTGATGTTGTGGCTTTGCAAAAGTTCATGGAAGAGAACGTTGCTGGGTTCAGCGGGTCTCTTACGGTAGAAGAATTTGCGGGTGGGCAATCCAACCCCACATATTTACTTCAGGCCGGAGGTAAAAAGTACGTACTGCGGAAAAAGCCTGCTGGTGAGCTGTTGAAGTCCGCGCATGCCGTTGATCGAGAGTTTAAAGTATTGTCGGCTCTGCAAAACACCAACGTTCCCAGTGCGAAAGTTTATGCCATGTGTGACGACGAGGGTTTAATCGGCACAATTTTTTATATCATGGAATACCTCGACGGTCGGGTAATCTGGGACGCAAACCTTGGGCCTTGGGCGCCTGAAGTAAGGGCCGCATTCTTTGACTCAGCTAATGACGCCGTCGCCCGTCTCCATAAGGTGGACTTTGAAGCTGTTGGTCTATCAGACTATGGCAAACACACGGACTATATTGGCCGACAACTGAAGAGATGGTGTGGTCAGTATGAGTACACCAAAACGATTGATAATCCTTACATGGATAATCTCATCGAGTATTTGCCGAAGAACGTGCCCGTCGATGAAACCTGTAGCATTGTTCATGGCGATTTGCAGATAGCCAATATGATGATGCATAAGGAGCGGAACGAAGTAGTTGGTATTTTAGATTGGGAACTCAGTACACTGGGTAGTCCACTATCAGACTTCGCATACCTCTGCCGCCCGTACCGTGACGTTTTGCGTGGCATGGATTTGAAGGCAATGGGTATACCCAGTGAACAAGAATATGTCGAAACCTACTGCGAACGGACCGGGCGCAGCGGTATCGACAACTGGGATTACTATCTTGCGTTTAACATGTTTCGTCTAGCGGCGATTCTTCAGGGAATCGCCAAGCGCGTCCAGGACGGAACCGCCGCCAATGTGCAGGCCGAAGCCGCCGGAGAGGGCGCGTTTGATATGGCCAAAGTTGCCTGGGCGCAGATAGACAAAAGTGTTGTGCTCGATTAGGCCAGCGTGTTGGTTAAGTCGGTACTCATTCAGAATCCCTCTATATAGTCATCGAGCTGGACACCGAACGAATTCAGCGCCATTGAAACCATATTGTACTGACCGACGGTAAAGACCAGATCCATCATCTGTTGATCGGAGTAAGTCTCTTTTAAACCCACCCAGGTCTCATCAGAGACAAAGGCGTCGCTGTGTAATTCATCCGCAGCTTTGATGATGAGCGCTTCGTGTTTTGACCATCCGGCGTCTGCGCCAGTCTTGATATTATCAATATCTTCCTCGCTCATGCCTGCCGCTTTGCCTATCACCACGTGTTGACCCCACTCGTAGCCGGCTTTGCATAGCCAACCAATACGCAAAATCGCGATTTCTCTCTCCCGAGGGTCGAGGGTAGACTTCGAAAGAATGTGGTTTCCAAACACTAGCCAGCGTTTCGCTAGCTTCTCGTGGTTTGCCATGGTCAAAAATATGTTCGCGGGTTTACCTCTGATTTGTTGCTGCTTGAGCATTTTTGCTTGATCTTCGTTGCAGTTTTCGAGGGTCAGGGGTTGGATTCGTGGCTTTTCTAATCTCATTATTTCTCTTCCGCGGGTCAGTTGATCTTCCATCGCACTATAAAAAATATTGTCTGCAAGTGCTATCATCAATGAACGCGTCCTCGCGTGCTTATAAGCAAAGAAACTTCAGATAAAGGCGTAAGAACATGTCAGACCTCATTCTCCATCAATACCCTGCTTCCCCGTTTTCAGAAAAAATACGCGTGCTGCTCGGATACAAGCAGGCACATTACAGCTCTGTCGAGATCCCAGTAATTATGCCCAAGCCGCTGTTAATGCCTCTGAGTGGCGGTTATCGGAAAACACCGGTCATGCAAAATGGCGCTGATGTTTATTGCGATACTGCAATTATTTGCAGGCTGATTGATCGTCTGTACCCCGATTCCACGATATATCCAGAGGCGGTTGATGCTGCGAATAATGCGCTTGCAAACTGGACTGACACCTTTTTCTTTCGCGTTGCGGTCGCCATAGCGTTTCAACCTAAAGCCATGATAGATAATCCGTTATTTTCAGATCCGGAGGCTGCAGCAGCATTTATGGCTGATCGGGTTGAGCTCTCGAAGGGCGGATTACAAATCAGAATGGAATTTGAAATGGCTATGCCCTATTTTCTGGCCCATATGAAACATCTTGATAAGCAGCTATCAGATGGTGGTTTTTTGTTTGGTGACAAGCCCACTGCCGCGGACTTTTCCACATATCATTGTTGCTGGTTTGTATACAGTAGAGACGCTATTAGGGATACGCTTGATCCATTTCCTAACGTTGTTTCATGGATCCAGCGGATGATGGCTTTTGGTCATGGGCACGTCACGCATATAAGCGGTGACGCGGCACTTGATATTGCCTCTAAGGCTGAGCCTTTGGGTGACGAGGTCATGGGAAGTATGCATCCCGGTGAACTTAAACCCGGTGATGATGTGGAGATCATTCCAACGGATTATGGATTAATTCCGGTTCAGGGAAAACTGCAGATAGCATCACTTGAAGAACTGGCAATAAGGCGAACAGATGCGCGTGTCGGTAATATCTCGGTGCACTTTCCTAGGTTAGGCTTCGAACTCCGGACGCTTTAATTTCCGCTTTTGACTTGCGCCGGTTTGGATAGTCAGTTTAGACATCCATTAAAGTGGGTGCAGGGATTACTCAGGCTTTCTTTACAAATTGCGATTTGAGTTTCATCGCTCCAATGCCATCAATTTTACAGTCGATGTTGTGATCTCCCTCCGCGAGACGGATGTTCTTAACCCGGGTGCCGACTTTCACCACGGCTGAGGAGCCTTTGACCTTCAGGTCTTTGATCACTGTGATTGAATCCCCGTCAGCCAACGGGGTACCGTTAGAATCTTGCACGACCATCGGGTCGTCATCTGTCTCATTGTGCACTTCTGTGCTTGTTGGCCATTCATGGGCGCATTCAGGACAAATAAACAGTAACCCGTCTTGATAGGTGTATTTAGATTCGCACTTCGGGCAATGTGGCAGTTCGTTCATGATTTTCCTTTGCGTCACTCATGTTACCTGCTTCTATCATCAAAAAGTACGTTGCGCCAAAAACCCAGATGTTAGTTGTGTGTATTGCCTTAACAAAGTTTTAATCTTGGTCCCAGAATTACCGCACTTCTTATTGATGCTGCACGCTAAATTGTTCATAGTTTATCCGCGATTATCGAACTGTCTATTCCCGGAGAAGCCATGAGTACCCAAATTACCTTAATGACTGTCTGTCTCATGCTCAGTGGTTGTGTCGGGGCGAGTGAATTGAAACACGCGCCCTTAAATGCCGATAACAGTGCAAATGTACTTCTTTTTGGCGGTAACATTATCACCATGGACGATGGGCGCCCGGTTGCTGAAGCTATGTTAGTCAGGCGAGGCAGAATCAGGAGCTTGGGTTCGCTTGTTGATCTTGAGATGTTGTCGCAAGGTGCAAAAAGAGTCGATCTCAAGGGTGCTACGGTGGTTCCCGGCTTTATTGACAGTCATGCCCATGTTCGTGAATTGGGAACCGATGCCATAAAAGCAGATCTTGTTGGTGTCACAAATACTGCCGAGATGGTTAGTCGCCTCCAGCAGAAGTTTCCAAATCCTCAACCCGAGGAATGGTTGTTAGGGCAGGGCTGGGATGAGGGGGAGTTTGCATCGAACGGCTATCCTGACCGCTTATTGCTTGATCGAGCCTTCCCAAATAATCCCGTGATGCTCGAGTCGTTGCATGGTTTTGCCGGTTTTGTTAACGGGAAGGCGCTGGCACGTGCGGGAATAACATCAACAACATCCAATCCTGAGGTAGGTGAGATACTAAAGCGTCCTGACGGCAGTCCTAGTGGCGTGCTGTTGACACTGGCACAAAAAATGGTCACGGACCAAATACCGCCTTTATCAAATAGTCAGATAAAGGAAGCGATAATAGCTGGATTGACTACGATGGCTGCGGAGGGAGTAACGAGCATACATGAAGCCGGCATGGAGGCAGCAGATGTGGAGGCCTACCAGCAATTAGCCGAAACTGAAGAGTTACCTATCCGGGTTTATGGCCTGTTAAATGGTAACGATGAACTGTTGATGAACGCTTGGTTTCAGCGGGGCAAGCTAGAGCGCACAGATGGCATGTTTGCCGTTCGGAGTATTAAGGTTTTTTACGATGGCTCTCTTGGATCCAGAACAGCCATGTTGAGGGCGCCCTATTCAGACCACCCAGAAAAAGCAAGCCCAACGGAAAGAATTTCGCCTGAAGCCGTTAATTCGCTGGCCGAGCGAGCAGCAAAATATGGCTTTCAAATGGCCGTGCACGCGATCGGTGACGAAGGTAACGATCGAACGCTAGGTATCTATGAACGCGCATTGAAAACAGCACCAAAGCAGGATCACAGGTGGCGTATCGAGCACGCCCAAGTTGTTCTACCTGACTATTTTGACAGAGTGGCCAGTAATGGATTCATTTCTTCGATGCAATCTAGCCATGCCGTGGGTGATAGTGGTTGGGCGGAAGAAAGGGTGGGACCCGAGCGCATCGGTTATGCTTATGCTTGGCAGAAAATCCTGAAAGCAGGTGGCCGCTTGATGATAAATAGTGACTTGCCAGGGGAGCCTTGGCATCCGGTTGAAACTTTGTATTTTGCCGTAAACCGAATGAAGCTTGATGGTACCCCTGCCGGAGGCTGGTATCCTAATGAGGCCTTAGACGTGGAACAGACGCTTAAAGCGATGACGATTGAAGGTGCTTACGGTGCGTTTCAGGAAAAAGAAATTGGTAGTCTGAAACCGGGTAAATATGGAGATTTCGTGATTTTGGACAAGAATCCATTAACTTTGGATAAAGCGAATCTGGCGAAAATACAGGTGTTAGCAACGTATGTTGCAGGCCGACAAGTGTTCGATAAATAAGATTAGATTTCTATATCCCAGAGCCATATTCGTCGAACCCTATGCAGTAGAATTTCAGGCGAAGGACTATAAGGAAATTCTTCAGGCGCTGGTGTTTCTCGTCTAACGGGTAACACCAGCGCCAATGAATAACTGGTTTGGCTTGAGGATCATGCCGGGTCGTTAGTCATGACAATGGTGCCGCTGGCAGCGAACATGCCGCCAACACCATGACAGACCGATATTTTAGCATCGGCAATTTGGGCTGCTGCGGTGCCGCGCATTTGCCTAACGCTTTCTTGAAGTGCATACATACCGTACATGCCTGAATGCATATAACTCAAGCCACCGCCATTAGTGTTAAGCGGTAAGCTGCCGCCGGGCGCAGTATTCTGTTCCCAGATAAACGCACCTGCTTCACCTTTCTTACAGAAGCCAAGATCCTCGAGGCCGTAGAAGGGCAAATGTGCAAATGCGTCATAAATCATCAAATGATCTACATCTTTATGCGTGATACCCGACTCTTCAAAAGCTTTTTGACCTGAGACTCTGAATGCACGGGAGGTGGTAAAGTCTTCCATCTGACTGATCATCGGTGTCTCGACACTTTCTCCTGTTCCAAGGATATAAACGGGCTTGTTGGGGAAGTCCTTTGCTCGCTCAGCACGGGTCAATATCAACGCGCCGCCGCCGTCAGTCACCAGACAGCATTCTGACTTGGTAAACGGATAGGCAATCATTCTGTCGTTCATGACTTCCTCGACAGTCGTCGGTGTCTGCAGTGTTGCCCTTGGGTTTTTTGTCGCCCATGCTCGCTGCACAACGGCAACCATTGCCAGTTGCTCGGCGGTTGTACCCGTGTCTTTCATATAACGTAGAAAGGGTAAAGTGAAGGACGTCGTTGGACCCATTCCGCCATAGGGACCCTCAAATTGACCAGGTATCGTACTGCGACCACCACCTCGAAAGGCACTTCGCCCGACATTGGAACGACCACTTTCACCGTGAGTGATGAGAACCGTGTTACATAAGCCCTCGTTGATTGCGGCTGCCGCGTGGCGGACATGCAGCATGAAGGAACATCCTCCGACCGAGGTGCCATCAACCCATGTGGGTACCAGACCAAGATAGTGAGACAGATTCGTCGGCGATTCTCCCGCAGTTGCAATGCCGTCAATGTCGCTGAGTTTAAGCCCTGCGTCGGCAATTGCGTTAAGGGCTGCGTCTGCATGTAACTGAATCTGACTGAGCCCAGGTATTTTACCAAGATCTGTGGTTTCGGCGGCTCCAACAATAGACACGCTATTTCTTCTCATACTTATTCTCCTGATTGTAGGGCCAACCTATTGGTTCCTGCTGTCCGAACTTTTTGAGTCAGATGTTGCGGGCTGAAAGTAGGGCAAGGATATTTCTTCCGACATTGACTCAAACACAACTTCGAGAGGCATATCCAGCTCGAGGGCTTCTGGCGTCTGAGGACAATTAATAATATTCGACATCATTCGAGGACCTTCTTCCAGCTCCACGACGGCAATCGAGTAAGGGCCATCGAAGGCTGGATGTGGTCGATTGTTAATCACATAACTGTACAGCGTCGCACTGCCTGAAGCGTCAAACACGCTAACTTTGCGCGACGCGCAGGAGGGACAAAAAGGCCGCGGAGGAAAATAAACGTTGTTACAGTCATCACAACGCTGAAGCTTAAGTGTCTCGTTTTTAGTACCGGCCCAGAAGTGTGCTGTTTCCGGGGTTGGCTGAGGAAGCGGTATCTTCGTTTTGTCCACCATTTGTATCTCCGCGGTAGTGATATTGTTGGTTTCTCGCTGTGTTCACGGCGATCTAACTGAATCGCTGAGTCAGGACCAGTATTTGTCTTTCAATAGTCGCTTGTACAGTTTGCCCGTTGGATGCCTGGGTAGCGCTTCGATAAAGTCTATTGTCCTTGGACACTTAATATGAGAAATCTGATCGCGCACGTAAGCGATGAGTTCAGCTTCAAGTGCTGTCCCTGCGATATCCATGCTCGCTGGCTGCACGACGGCTTTGACCTCCTCGCCAAATTCTTCGTTGGGTACGCCAAATACAGCAACGTCAGTGACCTTGGGGTGGCTAATCAGCGCGTTTTCAGCTTCTTGAGGATAGATGTTAACGCCACCCGAAATGATCATAAAAGATTTTCTGTCGGTCAGGTACAAGTAGCCTTCTTCATCCAGGTAACCAACATCGCCGAGGGTAGACCAACCTTCCTGTGATTGAGATGCCGCAGTTTTTGCCTTGTCTCCAAGATACTCAAACTTGCCGCCCCCTTCGAAATACACGCCGCCAATCTCTCCCTGTGGCACTTCGTGACCATCTTCATCAAGAATGTGTAGTATGCAATCGTTTGCGGCCCGACCAACAGAGCCCTTGTGTTGTAACCATTCTTCTGAAGTTATTGTTGTTGAACCATTGCCTTCAGTTCCCGCATAGTATTCTGAAATAACGGGTCCCCACCAGTTGATCATTTGCTCTTTGATGGCAATTGGGCACGGTGCAGCGGCGTGGATGGCTATTCGTTGGCTGCTGACGTCGTACTGGGTGCGCACAACTTCTGGTAACTTTAACATCCTGACAAACATGGTTGGTACCCACTGGCTATGGGTAACCTTATGTTGTTCTATGAGCTTTAAAGCCTCCTCGGAATCATAATGTTCCATGATGACGGTGGTGCCGCCGTAGCGAAGTGTATTCATGTTAAAACCGAGAGGTGCGGCGTGGTAAAGCGGGGCAGGTGAGAGATAAACAGTTTCAGTATCAAACTGATATCTTGATTGTGCTGCTTGAAATATCGGTATGTTTTGTGGCCATGGCGCTTCTATCAGGGGTTTTTTTACGCCCTTGGGCATACCGGTTGTTCCAGATGAATACAGCAAGCTCATACCATAGGATTCGTCTTCAATCGGTGATGGGGGCTGCAATGCGATCGCATCTTCAAACGAACTTGCACCCTCGACAACGCCACCGAGCATATAACACGCTGGATTGTTGATCAGGTGATCCTTGAATTTGCCGAAGGTATCTGCGAGTAAGATGGATGTAATCAGAACACGCGCCCCGCAGTCATTAACGATGTACTGGACTTCATTTTCCTGAAGTCGATAGCTGATAGCGGTGAAATAGAGTCCTGCCCGGTAGGCTCCCCAGCAAATGGGTAAGAATGCTTCATGGTTTTCCAGCACAAGGGCTATTGAGTCACCCCGTTTCAAACCTAGAGATCTGAACAGATGTGCTGTTTGGTTAGACCGCTTTTCCAGTTCGCCGAAGCTGATGACTGAGCCTGATTGGGCCATGATAATGGCTGGAGTTTCCGCTGCGTAGGCGCCTGGGTACATCGATAGTGGTCTCTGCGTTTCTTTCAATCCTAAACTGCCTATTTTCACGCTGTCAACGGTAGTTGATGGAATAGGTACGCTATCAGTATCTCTAATCTCCCCCTATAGATTTCAGCGTTGCGATCCTCGGCATCATCTGGCGTAATGCGAGAACTTATCAAGCTAGAGGAATCGAACAGTGAGTGAATTTTCGGACAAAGTTGTTGTTATTACAGGCGCTGGTGGTGGACTCGGTAAAGCACACGCGCTCGAGTTTGCACGTCGCGGCGCCAAAGTTGTTGTAAACGACCTAGGTGGCAGCGCTGATGGTAGCGGGGCAAGTGACACGGCTGATCAAGTTGTTGCGGAGATTAAAGCAGCCGGCGGCGTCGCGATTGCTAATAAAGCGTCTGTCTCGGATCGCGCCGGGGCGAAGAGCATTATCGATGATGCTGTTAGTGAGTTTGGCACCATAGACATTCTCATTAACAATGCGGGTATTTTGAGGGATAAGTCCTTCAAAAAAATGTCGCTGGATGATTGGGATATTGTGATGGACGTTCACTTAAATGGCACAGCCTATGTAACACATGCTGCCTGGCCTATTTTCTATGAGAAAAATTTTGGTCGCATTGTGCTTACCAGTTCTACCTCTGGCATTTTCGGCAACTTCGGCCAGTCTAACTATGGTGCGGCTAAAATGGGTATGGTTGGATTGATGAATGTATTGGCGCTTGAAGGTGCATCTCACAACATCAAGGTGAATACGCTGGCCCCGGCTGCCGCCACCCGATTAACCAACACGGTACCTGGCAGAGATGAAGACCTTGATAACCCAGATCCGGAACGCGCCCCAGGACTTGTGACGCCTGCAGTATTGTTTATGTCTCGCGATGATGCGCCGACGGGTAAAATTATTCAGGCAGGGAACGGTAGATTTAGCTACGCAGCGATGTTCAGCAATGAGCCACTAGTTCATGGTACGGATGCTTCCCTTGAGCGATTGATTGAAGAGCAAGAGTCCCTGACCGATATGAGCGCAGCAAAAGAAGGTTGGTCACGCAGACGGCCGACTTCTTAAACTCATCGATTAATGCGGCTCGACAAATGAATTCGAGGTCTTGGGCTTAGTCTCACTGACTCTTGACCTCGATTACATTTATCGCAATCCGGGTATGTAGGTTTCCCTCGCTCGTTTTTCGACGTCTTCATCGTAGTAGGCGACTGTTTTGAAGTCCGCGTCAAGGTACCGATTTACCTGATCATCGAAGTGAGGTGATTCGGGGTTACCGCTTTGTCCACCTGCAAGTAAAGACTTTGCCTTAACTTTTTCGCCAAATTCGACAACTGCGACAAAGCTGTTGCCAGAAGAGCCATAGATCTTTTTTGTACCCGGATATCTTTTTGCGCCAAATGAAGCCAGAGCTCCCCACCTGCCGGATGCCAGACCAACGGCATGACTGGGCGCTGCATCATCGTGAGGTTGTTGAATGTCGCCTGTCAACCGTTGAAATCGATTGATGTCGCCCCAGGGTGTTTCCCAGCTACCGAAATCCCGCTCGAGATTCGCTAATGTCGTCTGGAAAACATTCAGCCTTTCCATTTCGGGTGATTGAGTGCCGAAATAATCAATTAGCTCAGCACCGCCGAATTTAGGGTTTGCGCCAGTCTGTCCATATTGCATGCCATAGTGGTGTGCTAGTGTCATGGCGATTGACTCGGTTGACACTGCGTAATTCCAGTCGCGTAAGGTGTCAATCGCTGCGGTCAGACTGTCGTTGCCGGATAATGCTTGTTTGTTGTTATCAAAGGCTGAGATCAATCCCTTGATGAGATTTTCAAATCCGGGTAGGTAAGGGTCGTAGGCCAAATCGATTAGCTTATCCAGCGTCAGGTCTTCGACGTCGGTGAGCACTTTAATAGCATGAATACCGCGAAAGTTTTCCGCATCCGGGGCCATATAGACAGGGTAGTTTGCGCGCACTGGACTGAATGCTCCAGCAGCGGTGAAAGGGGTTGAGTTGCAGTTCTGAATCCAGCCATTTTCAGGATTGAGGATGGTGATAATTTCATCGACGGTATGTACACCTTGCCAGTCTGTATCAGGGTTACTGCCGTCTACAGGGTTCGAGAAATCATAGGCAGGGTTTCTCCTGGGTACAAAGTTGCCATGATAGTAAGCAATATTTCCTTCGGAGTCGGCATAGACAGTGTTGTTAGATGAATTGGTGCGAATATCCATCATTTCTCTGAAACCCTTGTGCCCTGTCTGTTTTGTTCTGATGTAGGACTGTTGCAACGCGTTAACGGGATCCCAGTTTATTTTGGTTGCCACCCACTGACCATCAATCGTGTGAGTAATAGGTCCATGATGTGTGTGGTACATAGGGAAAGTGCGTTCAGAAAGCTTTTCGCCATCTTGATACTTTAATGTGACTTCCGATACTTCAACAGGACGCCACGCGTCACCATACCGGTACATCAGATTTCCGTCCCGCTCTTCAACCTGCTCGATAAATTCATCCATAAAGTCGAGTCGCGTTGATGTATGCATCCAACCTGTATTTTCGTTAAATCCCTGGTAGACAAAAAATTGTCCCCAAGTGACCGCACCATAGGCATTCAGACCCTCTTCACTGATGACATGGACTTCGCCACGAAAGTAGAATGATGTGTGGGGATTTATAAGTAACATCGCGTTACCCGATGCTGTCCGCTCCCCGGCGATAGCAAAACCATTTGATCCTCGAGGTTCTCTCAGGCCGAAGTGTGATTGAGAATCCGTGAGTGATAGCAGCGGGTTTTTTGTCTGGTGCGATGAACCGTAAAACTCGCGAATACCTGCAAGGGGTATCTGTTCAATATCGCCACCGATTGAACCCTCTGAAAAAAACATCGGCATCCAAGGTTCGAACCGAGTGAGTAACTTGGGTTTGACCTCGGGGTGTGTCGCTAAGTAGAAATTTAACCCGTCTGCATAGGCATCACACAGTGCCTTTAGCCAATCAGGTGAAGCCTCATAAGCGTCTTTCGCTTCATCTGTCGTCATGTAAAGTCGTGCGCGCAGATCACTGAACAGCGCATCTTCCCCTTCAACCTCGGCGAGTCTGCCGATTGCCCAGATATAATTGCGCTCTACCCGGTTAAAATCATCCTCCGCTTGTGCAAAGAGGAGGCCAAACACGGTATCGGCATCTGTCTTGCCATAGATATGTGGCACGCCATAATCATCTCGGATGATTTTGATGTTGGCGGCTCTGGCCTGAAGTCTGGTGAATTCTTCAGTTGATAGATGGTTAGACTGATTTGAAGAGACGACTGTGTTGTTCGCGTCTCCTGGTTTCATTTGACCTACGGTTTCGGATTTTTCACCGCATCCGGCAAGAAGCGTGATGATAAGCAGGATGCTAGTTTTGTAAAACTTAGGTTGGTTTTTCATAAATTTGGCTTATTGTTATTTTTTGAGTATAGGTTTAGAACGCCGCTCGACGTTGTTGTATCTGTTTTTTTGCTAACCCGGATTGTCATACTATCTCTTGATACCTAATACCTTTTGAGTACAGGTCTTGGCATTTTTCAATTTTGCATGGGCGAATGTATCGTGGAATTTTACTTGCCCGTTTGATCTTTACGATAAAGACGGAAGTAACTTCTCAACCAACCTGACCCAGTAGGTTGAGCCTACTGGTAGCACATCGTCATTAAAGTCATACCCTGGATTATGCACTGCGCAAGACCCTTCGCCGTCTCCGTTACCTGTCCAGATGTAGCTACCCGGCTTTTCTTGCAACATAAAAGCAAAATCCTCGGAGCCCATCGCTGGCTTGGGATTCAAATTAACTCTGTCGGCGCCTACGATACTGGCAGCGACTTCCCCTGCGACGTCAGATTCTGTCTTTGAGTTAATGGTGGCTGGGTAACGTTTTTCATAAAAGAAATTGGCCTGCGCCCCGTAGGCACGTGCGATCTCGGTTGCCATGATGCGCATTTTTTCTTCCATCAGGCTCTGAACCTTCGGTGAGAAGCACCGTGTACAACCTCTGATCTCCACCTCGTTAGGTATGACGTTGTAGGCGTCGCCAGCATGGAATTGCGTCACGCTGATGACGGCTGGCTCCTGTGGGTCGATAAATCGACTGATGATTGACTGATAGGCTTCAACAATTTTTGTACCGACCAACATGGGGTCGATAGTGAACTGGGGCATTGCGGCGTGACCACCTTTGCCGGTAATGGTCAGCCTGAAAATATCGAATGCCGCCATCATGGGTCCAGACTTGATCGCGAAAGTGCCTACGGGCATACCGGGAATATTATGCATGCCGAACACAGATTCCACCGGATATTTATCGAACAACCCTGCTTCAATCATAGCCCGACCACCACCTTCGTTTTCTTCTGCCGGTTGAAAAATAAAATGTACAGTGCCTTCAAAGTCTGATTCCTCAGCCAGGTATTTTGCTGCGCCTAACAACATTGTGGTGTGGCCATCGTGGCCACAGGCATGCATTTTGCCCGGGTTTACCGATACATGATCAAAATCATTAGCTTCCTGAATAGGTAGCGCATCGAGGTCAGCTCTCAACCCAATCGCGACGTTACCCCGACCTTTTTTCAGTGTGCCAACGACGCCGGTACCGGCAATACCGGTTTCTACCTCAATGCCAAAACTCTCGAGTTTTTCTGCCACGATTCGTGCTGTTCTGTGCTCTTCGAAGGCAATTTCAGGGTGGGCGTGGATATCACGTCGCCAGCCAGTCATTTCTTCTTTGTATTTTTCAATTGACTCGATGGTTTTCAAGACATTCTCCTGTTGGCTGCTTAGTAGTACCTGTAAGTGAGTAAAAGGTTTTCTGATCCGTATATTCGGGATAATTTACGGAGTAAAGCTCGCCATTGCAATTTCCTCCTCAAGTTTTGATACTAGTCGTCCTGCTGGAGCGCGCGGGCTGGTTCATTGACCCACCGAGCGAATACACGCCAATTGAAAATCAAGAGAAAAGAATGTTTCCACCCGAAGCAATACAAGCTGCGTTGGTCGAGTTTATGCCACTTTTTTTCACCGTGATCAGTGTACTGCTGGTTTTGTGGATTGCACACATGTTGTTAATTGCGCGCCAGACCAACCTCGGAAGCGAAAAGTTGTTGCCGAGATTACTGACAATGATGGGGTTGACGCTTATTGGCATGGTTGTCATTGTCTTGGCGATACCCGTTGAATCGGATACAAGAAATCAAATCATTGGCCTCATTGGTCTGGTGATCTCTGCAGTATTTGTTTTTTCATCAGGCAATATATTTGCCAATTTAATGGCTGGCATTCTGTTAAGAGTGACGTCTCCATTTCGAGTAGGGGACTTTATTCAGGTTAATGAGCATTTTGGCAGAGTCGCTGAGCGAGGGCTATTTGATACCGAAGTCCAATCCGAGAGCCGTGAGTTGATTGTGATACCAAACACAATCTTGGTGACGCATCCGGTCGCAACAGTTCGAAATTCCGGCGCAATTGTCTCTACCAGCCTCTCATTAGCGTACGATCTGAATCACAATCAAATTCGTCCCTTGTTACTTGAAGCGGCGACTGCAAGCGGCCTGAAAGAACCCTTTGCGCATATTCAAGCGCTGGGTGATTTTTCTATCAGCTACCGAATCTCTGGTGTCTTGACCGAAGTAAAAGAATTGATCGCTGCACGATCAAACCTTCGTATTGCTGTGCTGGATATCCTTCATCGTGAGCATATTGAAATAGTCTCCCCTGGGCAGCGCCAGCTTGATGCTGCGGAGAAAGCCCTGCCTCGATCTGCGAGGCAGAGAGAGAAACAAAAAGCATGGGTTGATAATACTGTGGCGGAAGAGATTGTTTTCGATAAGGCCGAACAAGCCGAGCAGTTTAGTACCGAAAAGTCTCAACTTCATGGGGGAATTGCGGCGTTGGAAGAGCAATTGAAGACCGCTGAGGGTGAAGAAAAGCAAGTGGTGTCACTTGAGTTAGAGCACATGAAGGAGCAGTTGGCGACGCTTGACCTAATCATCGCCGAGGTGCTTGAAGAGAAAAAATAGTTTTTAATTGGAATGATGAGTTCTTTGCCACTTTGTAGACAGAGAACATTAAGCCAAAACAGGAGCCAGGTTGGATGAACGGATTTGATTCGAAGTTAGTTATTTGTGGCGATTATCGCCACCCGCGGCAGATGCTAAACGACCAGACCTATGATGGTCATGTATCGATTCACGATGACAAAATGGCAGAAGACTTAGGCTTTAGTGGTGCGCCGATAGAAGGCCCGACGCATTTTAGCCAGTTCGTTCCTCTCTTGGCAGAAGTGTTTGGTCAGACATGGTTTGAGACGGGGTGTATTAGTTCACATTACCTGAATATGGTCGTAGAGGGGGAAGAGGTGCGCGCTTTTGTTGAGCGTCCAGCTGAGAGTGCAACAATGACACGAATTTGGGCTGAAAAGCGCGATGGCACACCGGTGCTTTCTGGTACGGCCAGTGTAGGGTCTGGGGATGAGTTATCAGAGCTTGATCAGCGTCGGGCGAAACTTAAGGCGTCAGATCAGCTTGTGATTTTGTCTGAACTCTCGGTTGGCATGAAAGGAAAGAAAGATGAGTTGGTGTCGATGGGCTTTGACCAGAATATGGGCGATCTTTACCCATTTAGCTTAAATGATAAGTTACGTGGAATTACCGAATTGTCTTCCTGGTATACCGCAGAGGGTGGATCCGGCTCGCCCTGGGGGAGAGCCATTATTCCTCTAGAAATGATCAGTGTGCTGACACAATACAGTTCTCGAGAGGCTGGTTTTCCAGTAAAAGGGCCAGCCGTTGGATTGTTTGCAGATCAGGAAATCAAGTTGATCGACGGTCCCCTGTTTGTCGGTCAAGCCTATCGTTTGCAGCGAGAAATTGTCTGCTTAAGTGAGAGTCGGCGTGTTGAATCGAATTGGGTAATGACTTCGGTATACGACGCCGAGTCCGGAAAATTAGTCGCAGAATGTTTATTAAACTCCGCGACCTTAAAAGACTCGTACGCCAAATATGCCGAAGAAGCTGGAAAGTTAGGAAAGGTGCTCTCTTAAGCTCCCTGCTATATCTGAAACATGTTGATCAACGACACCCATTGTAGTGAGCGCTTCTTCGAGGCGTAGGACATATTCAATATTGGTGCCGCTAGGTCCTGCAGCCCGTTTAATTTGTTCCACTATCTCGTGGAGTGCTGACGCCCCAAGGTAGTCTGGGTTTCCCGGCGTTGCAAAATAGGTCAGTCCGCTTTGCTTGTGACCGCGGATATCAAGCTCGATTTGAAGTCTTTTGTAGCCGCCTTTTTCCCTGTAGTCGAGATGTGCAAGTACGGCCTCAGCTTGGGCTGGGTCTATGCGGTAGGCAACGCCCCAACAAGTACTATTAGGGGAGGCGTGTAATGTGACAACTCTGCCGGGGTATGCCGGCACACCTCTGTGATCGGCTGAACCCTGCCAGAACCTGCGGACATAGCCTCTGATAGCGGCGGGTGCTTGCTCTTCATATGGGAAGTCAGCTCTCCATATTAAAGAGCCGTAACCAAATATCCATAGAGGAGTTTCATGTTGCATGGGTCAATAGAAAATTTTAGTTTCCGATTCGGTATCTGAGCTTAATCACAAAAACATCGACAAGCCGCTCAGACCATGAGGACCTGATAAGTTCAGAAAAACTGTCCTGCGGTCGGCTGTCGACATTTGAACCCCGTGTATAGACAACAAATAAATCAGACAGCGGGGCAATTTCCCATCGGTACCTTGCCTGAAAGGTTAGACGACTAATACTGAAATCTCGCAGCTGTTCATTGTCCCCCCTGAATTCTTCGATGAGGTCTCCGTCTCCTATCGGTACGGACCATCTCTGATCTTCGAATGCTTTAATGCCAGCCCATTGTGCCGTAATCTTGAATTGCTGACGGGCGCTCAGGAAATAATTCGCCTCGATACGAGGTCGCCAGATGGAAGTATTGAATGTTGTAAAGTCCCTGCCTTCGTCGTGAATCAACCATCCTTTCTTGTCTTCATAGGTGATAAAAGATGAGAATGAAAAGCGATCAGTAGGCCGCCACGTGACGTTGAGTTCATATTCCATCGAACGTCCGCCAATGTCTTCATCCTTATAAAAAACACCATATTCGGTACTCAGTTTCTTTGAGCCGTCGGTCCCATAGAGCACGCCGGTGCTGACTCTGCCATCAATTTTAAATGCTCC
>CAJXBG010000080.1 GCA_913050215.1 uncultured Gammaproteobacteria bacterium | reverse complement strand
ATATGGTGATGGATTCGATGAAAGCAGAGGGCGTTGAGATTCTGACCGGGCATACGGCCACTGAAGTTGTAATTGAGAACGGTGAAAAGTTCCTCAGGATTGAATCAACGGAAAATGGTGAAAGCCAATTGATCCCGTTTGATCAGTTGTTGGTCGCGATAGGTCGAAAAGCCAACGTGACGGGCTTTGGTTTGGAAGATCTGGGTATTTCGCTGACTGATCGGGGAACCATTGAGGTTGATGAATACCTTCGTACTAACTATCCAAATATTTATGCGATTGGCGACGTAGCCGGTCCCTATCAGTTTACCCACACAGCCTCGCACATGGCCTGGTATGCCGCAGTGAATTCATTGTTTGGCACTTTCAAGAAATTCAAGGTCGATTACTCGGTGGTACCCTGGGCAACATTTTGTTCCCCGGAAGTTGCAAGGGTCGGCCTGAATGAAACTGAAGCGAATGCACAAGGCATAGCTTACGAAGTTGTAACCTATGACGTGGGTGAGTTGGACAGAGCGTTAGCTGACGAAGAGGGTCATGGTTTAGTCAAGGTGCTTACAGTGCCTGGTAAAGACAAAATCCTAGGTGTGACCATAGCCGCTGATCACGCCGGAGATCTCATCAGTGAATATGTATTGGCGATGAAACACGGTCTTGGCTTAAGAAAGATCATGGGTACGATTCATATTTATCCGACCCTCGCGGAAATGAACAAGTTTGCTGCGAGTGAGTGGGCCAAACAGCATAAACCTGAAGGCTTGCTCGGTTTTGCAGAAAAGTTCCATGCCTGGCGGCGCGGGTAGAATCTTTGATGTGTTTTATCTACGATGTATGGTCTATTCCAGCTACCCTTCGAAGGTAAAACATGACAGAAAAAATCCATCGCAGTGACATTTACGGCGATTTGAAAAATAGGAACGAAAAAGAAGCGTCTCCTCTGATTCCGGCTTCTACCGTCATTCTTTTGAGGGATGGGGCAAGAACCGACGATTCCAGTGTTTCCCAGTCGGGTGAAGACATCGAAGTGTTGATGCTGCAGAAAAACCAAAATATCAGTTTCGGTGGTATGTGGGTGTTTCCTGGTGGTCGGATAGATGATGAAGATTATGACGGCGAAGGCCGCGAAGCTGCCGATCAAATGAAAGCGGCACTTGCCGCGGCAGTCAGAGAAACCGTGGAGGAGACGGCATTAAGCGTAGATGCCGAAGATTTTGTCTATTTTGCACATTGGACGCCACCGCCCGCGACCCCTAAACGTTTTTCTACTTGGTTTTTTGCCGCTGAAGCTGACAATACAAAGACGGCTTCTCATCACATTGAAGTTGATGGCGAAGAAATTCTTAATCATCGATGGATACGCCCGCGTGAGGCTTTGGCGCTGCACGCTGATGGCAAAATTGACCTAGCACCGCCGACCTGGCTCACGCTTTACCACATTGACAAGTATCCTCAGGTAGATCTGGCACTTGAACGATTTCGTAAAACCGAGGAGAAGATCTACAAAACCCATGTTGCAAAAGACAAATCTGGTGTGCGGGTTGCCATGTGGCACGGAGACGCCGGATATGAATCGTGGGATCCCGACGTGGCGGGTGAGCGGCACAGACTAGTAATGCGCGAAAACGGGTTTGTGTTTGAGAATACCGCCGAAGAGTATTAGGAAAAGTGTAATCTATGTTGATACCGGAATTTAGCAATACCTACGCAGCACTTGGTGCGAGTTTTTCTACAGCACTTGAGCCCACGCCAGTACCCTCACCGGAGTTGGTAAAGGTGAACGACGAGCTCGCAAAATTGCTGGGTTTTGAGCCGGCAGATCTGGCGTCTGAAAAAGGCGTCAACATGCTTGCGGGTAACGAGTCTTTTGAGGGAATGGCGCCGCTGGCAGCGGTATATGCTGGTCATCAGTTTGGGCAGTTTAATCCTCAATTAGGCGATGGTAGAGCAATATTGTTGGGCGAAGTAGTCACCTCAGATAAAGCTCGGTTTGATGTGCAGCTTAAGGGTGCCGGCCAAACGCCCTACTCGAGGGGAGGAGATGGCAGAGCCCCACTTGGACCGGTGCTCCGGGAATATTTGGTAAGCGAAGCGATGCATGCCTTAGGTGTTCCTTCCACGCGGTCACTCGCAGCTGTCACGACTGGTGAGCTTGTCTATCGCGAAGAGCCCCTGCATGGCGCAGTCTTAACTCGCGTGGCGAGCAGTCACATCCGAATCGGTACCTTTCAGTATTTTGCTGCAAAGGGAATGAGAGACGAACTAAAGCAAATGGCTGACTATGTCATCCAGCGACACTACCCAGAAGCGGCACATAAAGCACAACCTTATGTCGAGCTGCTAATTGGGGTTGCGAAAAATCAGGCATCACTTATTGCTAAATGGCAACAGCTAGGATTCATTCATGGTGTGATGAACACTGATAACGTATTACTGTCAGGCGAAACGATAGATTACGGGCCTTGTGCGTTTTTAGACGTTTTTAACCCAGAGCAGGTATTTAGTTCCATTGACAGAGGTGGAAGGTACGCTTATCAGAATCAGCCATCGATAGCTCACTGGAACATCATGAACTTTGCGCAAACTTTATTGCCACTGATTGATGAGGACACGGAAAAGGCTGTTGAGTCGGCCCAGCAGGTTGTAGACCAATTCCAGGGGCACTATCAAACAGCTTATCAAGAGGGTATGAATCGAAAACTCGGATTGGCCAGTGATTGTGTTGCCGGTGCCGCGTTAAGTGACAGTTTTCTCGTGCTGTTAGCCGAGGGTCAATGCGACTTCACCTTGGCTTTTCGACGACTCTCGGAAATTTTTCATGAGACACTTTCCGGGTCAGGGGGCGCCAGCGCAGCGGGTGGAGATTCTGTATCAGCGCTGTTTGAGTTTCCAGCTTCATTCGCGAATTGGTTGCAAGAATGGAAGCAAGTGCTTAGGGAGCCCGGTTGTGCATCCACTAATCCGACCGAAATCTTCAAAGCCAATCCTGTTTATACACCGAGAAATCATCTGGTCGAGAAGGCGATTCTAGAGGGGTACCAAGGAAATTATCAAGTTTTTGAAGACCTGCTTACACGGGTTACCAACCCGACGATGTTTAACAAACAAGACGCAGAATATGCGAGAGCCCCGAAGCGTGAAGAAGTCGTTCGACAGACCTTTTGCGGTACCTGAGTTTGGGTAAAGCGAAGAACCCATTATACAAAAACTATGGCTGGGTAGGGCGCGATCCCTCGGCCCCAGAATATGTGGAACAAAGAGACTATCTGGTTTCCAACAATGGTATTAAGGGATTGGAGGTGGTGGCAGCCGAGGACGTTGAGCGGGCTCGGGATATTTTTTACCGTGATGGGTTTGTTGCCGTAAGAGATCTGCTAACCCATCAGCAGCTTTCTTTTATCCGAGAGGGATGCGATCGGGTGATTGGTGAAATCATGCAGTTAGATGAGGGGAGATTAGGTAACAGAGGGTCTCACCGCTATTCTTTCGGTAGTGTAAGTCTCACCGGTCAAATGTGTCATCATCCTGAATGGGCAATGTTACTCGACCTTCCGAGACTCGATGCCATTCTCACGGCCATTTTTAATTCCGAAGATTATATTTCGAGAGGGGCGGGCGGTGATTTTTGTCTTCCTGGTGCCGTTAGCTACCAGCCACTGCATTCAGATATGGGGGATTATCGAGAACACAAGGATCCAGCAACAGGTGAGACGATTTACAAATCAGGATCTTTTCAAGACCCTAGAGGCAAGCTCAATTATCGTGACTTACCCTGTCCTTATATTGCGTGCAATTTTCCGACGGTCGACTTTACACCTATTAACGGTCCGACCCGTCAAATTCCGGGTACTCAGCACTCAAAAGAACCTCTGCCTGATCTGGCTACTGAGCCAGAATGGATGAAACTCAGCACCGTTTGTCCCCTAACCGCCGGTAGTGTTCTGATAAGAGACGTCAGAGCTTGGCACGGTGGAACGCCTAATTTGTCGGATGACATCAGAGCGATTCCCAACGCAGAGTTTTTCGCGCCCTGGTTC
Organism: uncultured Gammaproteobacteria bacterium; assembly: GCA_913050215.1. Classification (GTDB taxonomy): domain Bacteria; phylum Pseudomonadota; class Gammaproteobacteria; order Pseudomonadales; family Azotimanducaceae; genus UBA4582. The sequence continues at coordinate 13,952 of CAJXBG010000080.1, read as the reverse complement.
CGGCAAAATGTTCGGCCCTCACTTCCACGGGACCTGTTTGAATCTCTAAGCCAACGTGGGCAGAGAGTCTGTCGAGAAATTGTGGCCCCGGAGGGGACTCATTTGAAACTGGGCTATCGAGATAACCTTGGAGGAACACCTCAAGGGTTTTAGGGCCAACTTATGTTTCGAACTTCAGGCCTTCGGGAACGGTGATAATCCTCCCCGCGGTTGGCTTGCTGAAATGCGTGCCAATGACAAGGGTTGCTGAGTCTGCCAGTTCCTCGAGGATCCGTTTACGACAGCTCGCCGCCGCTTCAGGATCCTCATCAAAAGTCACAGTCCAGTCGGGATGAGCTATTTGACAGGGATGGTGCATAAAATCCCCCGTGATCATCGCATTTTGACTACCTGACTCCAGTATCACGCTGACATGTCCGGGAGTATGACCAACCGTTGGAATAAGTTTTATTTCGTCTGATATGACATGATTGGTTTCCACGAGATCCACTAGCCCGGCTTCAAACACGGGTTTGATAGAATCCAGCATAATAGCCACCTGATCTTCGTCGTCAGACTTTGACCAATACGCGTATTCTGTTGCGCCAAATAGATATCTTGCGTTGGGGAATGTTGGTACCCAAGCATCGCCATCTTTCATTGTATTCCAGCCCACGTGGTCAACGTGAAGATGTGTGCAGACAACAAGGTCAACAGATTCTCTGGTCCATCCAGCGGCGGCTAGGTTCTCAAGAAAGCTGGTCTGAAGGGAGTTTCCACCCAGCATATGACGGGGTTTGTCGTTTCCAATACAGGTATCTACCACGAGACGTAGGCCGGGCGCTTCAACCAAGAACACCTGAAAAGCCAGCTTGATAAAGCCCTCTTCGGTGACATAGTGGGGGAATAGCCAATCGATTTTTTTGATCGCTTCTGGTGTCGCCTTAGGCATAAATGCCGTATCTGCTCGGTAGGGCAGCGGCATCTCCATTTCCAGTATGCGGGTTACCTTGATTTCACCTATTTGCCAGCTATCCAACATGTTAACTGCCACCTGCTCTCGTGTGTCCGTAATGATGTCTTGGTGGTCGAGTATACGCAGTCCTCGCTTTCACGCCATCCAAAATATCTGGGGTGTTAATCGCGTGCGCGCGACTATTAGGCGATTTGGAGCTTGAATGAGATTGATAGTGGCGTTAGTAGCCAGGATCTTCCAGATTGAGTAGCGGGAAGGCGCTGACAACCGAAGGTGGTGTAACCGGAGACGCGGCTGTGACAAAAGATGCATCGAGCTCGCTGAAATTCTTGATGCCCATCAGCGCCAGCGTGCCTGATATTTCTTTTTGTAGTAACTGTAAGCAGCAGATTAGGCCTTCAAGTCCACCCGCAGCCAACGCCCAGGCTTCTAAACGCCCAATGCCCACAGCATCAGCGCCGAGAGCCATGGCTTTAACAACATCTGAACCACGACAAACGCCGCTATCAAAGGCGATTTCAGCACGTCCACCGACAATGTCGACGACTTCAGGTAATAAGTCTATCGCGCCCCTGCCATGGTCAAGTTGTCTGCCGCCGTGATTGGATACATAAATGACATCAACACCATGATCAACGGCCTTCGCAGCATCTTCGGCGGTGTTGATACCCTTAAGGATAAGCGGAATATCAAATTTTTGCTTGATGCGTTCGACGTCTTGCCAGTTGAGGCTGGCTTGGTAGCCCATGTCTCCCGGTGTTGTCGGTGAGGTGGGGCTCACGCCTTTGGCGATATCTCGCTCCCGCCGGCTGACCACTGATGTATCAACCGTGAGGCAGAAAGCCTTGTATCCGCTGTCGATGACACGACGAACGATGTCATCGACCCAATTTTCATCACCTCTGACGTAAAGTTGATAGACCTTCGACGCATTTGATGCCGCAGCGATTTCTTCAATATCCGGGGTGCATACCGAACTTGCGATGCTCATGATACCCATCTCAGCGGCAGCTTTCGTCGCTGTGGCGCCTCCACCCGGATCAAAAATCTGCAGTGATCCAACGGGCGCCAGTAAAATCGGCATACTCATGGGCTGATCGAGAAAACTCGTCGCTGTGTCAATTGATGAGACGTCGTTGAGAACACGAGGTTTGAATGCCAGTGAATCAAGAGACAGTCTGTTGCGGGCAACCGTCGTTTCCGTCTCAGTGCCACCAATTAAATAGTCCCAACTGGTCTGCGGTAGATTACGTTTCGCGAGCTTCACCATTTGGTGAAGCGTATGAAATGGTTTCTTTGGCAACGGAACCCCCGCGAGCGCTGATCTTTAGCTGAGTTCGCTGACGGAACTGATGACCTTCGCAACAATACCGTATTCGATGGCTTCCTCAGGAGACATCCAGTAGTCGCGATCGGTATCTTTTTCGACTTGCTCAAGTGGCCGGCCGGTTTCGTCAGAAATCATTTTATTGACGCGCTTTTTCGTCTTTAGAATTTGCTCTGCCTGAATGCTGATATCCGTCGCGTCACCACGAGACCCACCTGATGGCTGGTGAACAAGATAGCGGGTATTTGGCAGTGAGTATCGGTTTTCCTTTTTAGCCGCGAGGTAAATAGTGGTTGCGGCGCTAGCGACCCAACCTGTGCCTACGACGCGTACTTCTGGCTGTATGAATTTGATCATATCGTACACAACATCACCGGATTCAACATGGCCACCGGGAGAACTGATGTAAATTGTGATTGGGTCATTGTTTTCAGCCGCAAGCGCCAGTAACTGCTGGGTCACTGTTCTCGCTACCCGCTCGTTGATAGATCCAAAAATAGATATCGACCTGGAGTTGAACAGCTTTTCGTCCATGAAGTTCGAGTTCGCAGATTTTTCTTCCGGAGATTCTTCATCCATTCGATCGTTGAGATTAGCAGCGTTAGACAGTGTGTAAGGTGTTGATGTTGACATTGTTTCTGAGGATCCTTTAAGCATACATCGGTGTAGTAAAGGTGTGCATAAATTGGCAACACCGGCTCTTTCATCAAGAATAGCAACGCGAGTCAGGTAAAGCTATATCGAGCGTTGAATCATCGCCGCGCCGCGTCACACTCCAATATGGGGATGGCAGCGAAGTAAAACAAGTCGCACGAGCCCAACCCTCAGGCCGCGAGCTTCTATTCTGGGGCCTTCAGGTAAAACCGCATCATATTTCAAACAGTGTGATTTGTATTAAACACGTCAATTATTTTTAACCCGCGATTTTTGTTTCTAACTATTTGATAAATATAAGGATAATGAGTGACTTGCTGAAATCGAATAGCTCAGCAGATCTTGACCCAAATAGTTGCAATGGCTGGAGTCAATCACGCCGAACCTGCTGACGCTGCGGAATCTTATGTTGCCGCTGATAGCAATGAACCGCTTCGTGTCCAGTTCTTAAGTCGGGACAAGCGCATTTTTTATACCTAGCGCGCTTTAATCGCCCGGTAGACTTTCACGTCACTATATTCCTTTAACTCATCGAGATCCGGAATTGTTGTAGTAGTCACCCTGTCTAGGATCTCGTAGCCCTGCAGCTCAAATTGTTTTATCCGTGAATCAGCAATAAGAATTTCGTCACCCAGATCTGGTAATAACGTGAGTAGCGGAAAGTTGTCCCGATCGTATAGCACATCAGCAGCAACGACCACATCGACGCTGTTATCCAACTTGTTAATGTCATCGAGTTGCTGAATTTCAACATTATTCAAGCAGGCATTAGCTTTTATGGCGCTTTGTGACATTGGATCGTTGTCGCAGGCGATGACATGGTCAGCGCCGGCCAAACAGGCTGCGATAGCAACCACGCCGGAGCCAGAACCAAAATCGAGTACAGATTTTCCTTTCACGATTTCAGGGTTCTGTGTGAGATATCGTGCCATCACCTGGCCGCTGGCCCAGCAGAATGCCCAATAGGCCGGCGCATCGAGAATACGCAGCATTTCATCATCCGGCATTCTACCCCTTGGGTAATCGTCAGAAAGTAGAAATAGTGATACCTTGGGACACAATGGCAAAGCGGTTTGAACCAGTTCAGCATGGCGGATGGTGGCGCTAAGGTTGTCGTCAATTGCTCGTTTGAGGGTTTCGAGTCGCTGTGTCACCTGGTTGCTATTGCCTGAATTTTCGATACGTGCGCATTCTATATGAGAATCCAAGGCTTTACCTCGGTAGACAGACCTATGTAGGATAAAGCGTTAACAACATTTTTCACAGGAGAGCACCATGGCCATTGATTTTCAGTTCAGTCAGGAGGTAGAAGATGCGCGTTTGATGATGCGTGAGTTCCTGCAAAATACGGTTAAGAAAGAGTTTGAAATATTGCGTAATCGAGGTGATGCATCAGGGGACGATTGGTCAGTGCTGGTGAAGGAACTCCGAAGCCGGGCAAAAAGTGAAGGCTTCTGGTTACCTCATATGCCGCAAGATGTTGGGGGTATGGGATTAGGTATCACTGCCGTTGCAGCAGTTTCCGCCGAGGCTGCTAAGGTGCCGATGGGACCGTACATCATTAATTGCCAGGCACCCGATGAAGGCAATATGCATACGCTTTATCATTTTGCGACGGACTATCAGCGTGAAACTTTTCTCAAGCCACTGTTAGAGGGTACCGCGAGGTCCTGTTTTTCTATGACGGAACCCGAGGTAGCGGGTTCTGATCCAACGTTGATCCAGACAACAGCGGTCCAGGATGGCGATGATTGGGTGATTAACGGTCACAAGTGGTTCACCTCCGGTGCCAAGGGTGCTGATTTTGCTATCGTGATTGCGAAAACGGATCCTGACGCGAGTGTGGCACAAGCACGAAATTCAGCGTTCATTGTGCCGCTTGATTCTCCTGGGTTTGAGATAGTGCGCGATGTTGAGACCATGGGCGGTAAACACAATCATCCGGAAGTTAGATATAACGATGTTCGGGTGCCGAAGGAAAACTTACTCGGCGAGCGTGGTGGGGGGCATAAACTTGGACAGGTTCGTCTTGGTCCTGCGCGTTTGGCGCACTGTATGCGATGGCTGGGGCAGATAGAAATGGCGCTTGAGATGCTGATTGATAGGGCTCAAAAAAGATTCGCTCACGGCTCTCTGCTATCTGAAAAGCAGAGCATCCAATGGATGATGTCTGACAGCGCGATGGAGTTGTATTCCTCAAAGTTAATGGTGTTGCATGCCGCCTATAAAATTGAGAACGGTATGGAATTCAAACAAGAGGTTTCAATGGCCAAACACCACGTGGCTAATACTTTGTGGCGGGTTGTCGACAGGGCCATGCAAGTGCATGGCGCGCTGGGTTATTCGACCGATACGCCTCTTGCTGGCATGATGCAGCAGGCTCGTTGGGCGAGGTTGGCAGATGGTGCAGATGAAGTGCATCAAATGCGTATCGCCGAGCTTCTGATGAAAGCCTATAACTCTGATGGATCAATAAATCAGGGCGTAGGTGGTTTGCCGTTGTAGCACGCGAACTAAAATAACAGGTCCGTTATGGTGCGAGGGTCAGCACGTTGACCCGCTTCACATCACGTGCTGTGGGTTATAGCACCTAGCTTCGTCAAGGTTTGTGTTCACGCATCAGACTTGTCGATATCTGGACGGAAACCAGATGGGTCAACAGAGTCAGTCAAAATAGCAGCAGGTATACCATGTCAATTATTGTTGAAAAAAAGGTCGCCGTGACAGATATTTGTTACGGCATAAAAAAAATTGTCGTCGGTTTGATTTTCCTTCTGTTGAGTCACAGCCTAAATGCGAGCGAGCAACAAAGAGAGCAACAAAGAGAGCTCTACCTGATTGCCGAGGCCACTTCAGCGGATCGTATTCAGCAAGACATACAGCAACTGGTTGATTTTGGTACCCGTCACACATTATCTGAAACTCGGTCCAAGACTCGAGGTATCGGTGCCGCAAGAAGATGGATAAAGTCTGAGTTTGAAAAAATTTCCCGTGATTGCGGTGAGTGTTTGGAGGTTTATTTTCAAAGCGATATTGTCGGCGGCGTAAAACGTATACCCAATCCAACTGAAGTGGTTAATGTCATTGCCGTATTGCGAGGACACACCGAACCTGATCGGTATGTGATTATGTCGGGAGACATTGATTCTAGGGTGACAGACCCACTTGATGGGACAAGCGATTCTCCCGGTGCAAACGACAATGCTTCTGGTATGGCTGGTGTCATCGAGGCAGCTCGAGTACTCAGTGGATATCGATTTCCTGCAAGTATCGTTTTTGTTGGTTTGAGCGGAGAAGAGCAGGGTCTATTTGGCGGCAAAATAATGGCGGAGCAAGCGATTAAAGATGGCTGGCAGATAGAGGCGGTGCTAAACAACGATATGATCGGGAATATCTCAGGTATCAATGGTATTACCAATAACGCAACGGCAAGGGTTTTCTCTGAGGCTACCCGACCTATAGAAACCGAAAAACAGGCGAGGATCAGGCGTTTTACTGGTGGTGAGGTAGATTCCCCCTCCAGAAATATTGCACGCTATGTTGACGTCATCGCAGACAAGTATATTCGCAATCTGGACGTCATGATGATCTATCGTCTGGATAGATTCGGACGCGGAGGCCATCACCGGCCTTTCAACGAAGTTGGCTACCCTGCAGTAAGAATTATGGAGACCAATGAGCACTACGACCGACAGCATCAGGATATCCGTCAACAAGGCGACCGAAGCTTCGGAGATACTATCGATGGTGTTAATTTCGATTATGCGGCCAAAATGACCGCACTCAATGCTGTGACGCTCGCTGCAATGGCTTGGGCGCCAGCGCCCCCCGAGGACGTTGTTATTGAAGGTATCGTTAAGCCTCATACGACGCTCAAGTGGAAACTGGATGATCGGGCTGCGGGTTACAAATTGTATTGGCGGCTAACAACGGAGCCTCAGTGGACCTGGAGTCGAGAGGTTGGCCACGTTAACAAGTTCACGCTTGAGAACGTCGTGATAGACAACTATATCTTCGGTGTCGCGAGCGTAAATGACCAGGGTATCGAAAGTCCTGTGGTTTTTCCTGGTCCTATTGGCTCGTTTGTCTTTGATGCTGAAAAGTGAATATTTGTGATTTCAGGTTGAATCAGCCAAGTACCCTTTGTCGATCGCTCTTATTTGGGGCATCAGATACCCCGTGACGATAGTCAAGACGACGAGAATAATACCACTGGTGACAAGCCCCACCTGAATACTGACATTGTCGACCAGATAGCTGATGGGTAATACACCCAGCGGCATGAGTCCATGCGACATCATGTCGATGCTCATCACTCGGCCTCGCATGCTCTGACTTACTTGCAGTTGAACCAGACTTCGATTCATTGACATGTTAATAGCGGATACCAGACCAATGAAACCAATGACCAGTGCTGCTAGGTTGAAGTTGGTTGTGATCGCAAATGCAGCAACACCCAAACCCCACATGACACTCGTTATCAATACCCAATAGCCCTTGTTTTTCAGGCTCCCGAGTTTCGCCAACATCAGTGAGCCACCAATTGCGCCCACGCCCATATAGGTCATTAAGAGGCCAAGGTCGTCTGGTCCACCCTGTAACACGTCACGATTGAATGCGGGTAAAAAGGTGTTAATCGATATTCCAAACAGGAAAGGAAATATCGATAGGAGAATTAACCCGCCGACGATCTTTGATTTGATGACATATTGAATGCCTTCAATTAAATCGTTAAGGGGTGATTTGTCGCTGTTCGAGGTCGGTGTTCCCTTATGTTTGATAGGCAGCACAGTAAAGGCGGAAACCAAATAGAGAACGGCTAAAACGATATATACCAGCCCAACACCAAAGGATGATGATGTATCACCATCGGCAAAAATCGCAATCATAAAACCAGCCAACGCCGGACCAAGAATACGAGCGAGATTCCACGAGGCGGTATTGAATGCCATCGCATTGAACATGAGTGACTCGCCAACGATCTCAGGAATAAACGCTGTTCTAGCGGGTATCGACAGTGCCATCACCGTGCCATTAAACAACCCCATCCAGATGAAGTGGGCAAAAGTCACCTCTCCGCTCAAGACATAATACGCCATCACCAGAGTGGCGAGGCCATTGGCGAAAGGTCCCCAGCCGATAATACCTTTCTTTTTGATCCGGTCCGCTAGTACGCCGCCGATAGGAGAGAAGATGACCTGCGGCAACATAAATGCCAGGGTGACATAGGTGAGACTTACAGCTGATGAGGTCATCTCGTAAACTAGCCAACCCTGCGCGACGAGTTGCATATTCATGGAGAATGCAGAACCAAGCATGCCAATCCAAAGGAACATGTAATCTCGTTCCTTCAGAGAGGCGAACATTGAGTCGTCAATCGGTCGTGGTGTGTTTGATACCGTTTCAGCCACAGATTCGGGTTCGGATAAAGCGTCTGAACTGTCTTGTGAGTTGCTCAATCAGACATCCAGTTGTTTACCCGTGGTTTATGTCGCATGAGAAGGTTACGTCGCTGTGAGTTTGAGAATAGCTTGTATCTGCTGGGTTAGTGAATCCAGTACCTCTGCGGCGATCGTTACCTGTTTACCGGCCTCATCGAATTTGCGTATCTCGATTGCCTCGCGCACGCCGGGTATGGTTTTGACGCCATAACCCGTATAAAAACCCGGCGCATAAATATGATGTTTGTACCAGCTTCTACCGGTGAGTCCTTGTGGGCGCGTTAACTTCCGCTCGGTCAGGTAAAGCATTTGATTCACTTTCATTTGATCTTTAGCAGAAAGCGTATTGTTCCCGATGGTCCGATTGTACTTTTCGGCGGTGACTTGTAACCGTGCCAAAGAATTCTTCAGCGGGGCGAAATTTAGATGTGGCACCTCAGCTTGGCGGGTAGGTGCTTTTAGGCTTTTGGTTGGATCCAGTGCAAGTTCGAAGATCCCCTCGTCAAGTTGAACATTTTGAACCCGAGTCTCCTCTCTCATCTTTTCGATTAGATTTTCAAGTTCCTGAATATAAAGTGCGACATTGTCAGCGAATGCAACAAATTCGAAAGGTAGTTGTGGTGCATTGGCAAGACGTAATGTCGCCCGTCCAGCAACCCGCGCCAATGCTTCGCCGTACGCGAGGCCGGGATCTCGCCATCTAGTGAAATGCTCGTAGGTATCGTAAAGGGTGTGGTAACTGCCGCCGTTGCCTTCGCCTGAAAATGCTAGGTTTGCTGATGCGATACCTAAATGTTGTAAGAACGGTGTGTAGTCAGATCCTGAACCAAGTGGGTAGAGTCTGACGTCACTGCGTTCGCGGGTTTCAGCTTGTTGCCTTTTATTGCCGTTAATCGCCAGTCGTGCCTTAAGCCGTTTTTTGAGAGAGACGTTTGTCTGTGGATCATCGACATCCGCGGCAACCTGATTGAAAAATTTCTCCAGAGTATGACTGCCACCCATACTAAGAAAGCCTCGACTGTTGCCATCCGTATTGAGGTAAGCGACGGCATGTTTTTTAAGGTCTGTCGCATTGTCTTCGGCCCATTCGGTTGAGCCGATCAAACCTGGCTCTTCTGCATCCCACACGCCGTAGATAATTGTGCGTGCCGGAGGGCTGCCCATTTTGGCTAGTTGAGCGATTGCTTTTGCTTCTGCTAGTAACGCTACCATGCCACTCAAAGGATCTGCAGCACCGTGATTCCATCCATCATGATGATTGCCACGAATAACCCATTCATTCGGATAGGTGCTTCCCTCCCATCGAGCGATGACATTGTAAGCGGTCACCATATCCCAGTTAAACGCAAGTTTTAGGCGCACCTTTGCCGGACCCGGCCCGAGGTGGTAAGTGATCGGAAGCCCGCCGGCCCATTCTCTTGGTACGGTTGCACCACCCATCGCTGCCAACAGCGGTTGAGCATCTTTGTATGAGATCGGCAACACAGGTATTTTGGTAATAGTCGACGCGTTTTTTCGCTTTAGTCTCTTTGCGTTTTTGGTCGCGCCAACGCCGGGTGTTAAAACATCGCCCGGATATGTCGGCATATCCATGACTGAGCCTCGTTGTACACCTGTCTCGTGTTTGTAGGGCCCCTCAGGATAGGTGTCTCCTACGACGTATCCGTCGTCAGCTGGATCGGAGTAAATGATCGTGCCAATCGCGCCTTTCTCGGCCGCCAGTTTGGGTTTGATGCCACGCCAGGATTTTCCATATTTTGCAATCGCAATTTTACCCTTGAGGCTTACACCGTATCTCTCCAGAAGCGCGTGATCTTCTGGTCGACCGTAATTGATAAACACCAGCTCACCTTCAACATCACCGTCTGTTGAAAATGCATTGTAGGGTGGCAGCAGCTCTGTTTGTTCAGCCGTGCTAGCATCCTCTGCAAGAGAAACCTCGCTTAGAGAGGCGGTGTATTGGTTCGGCGAGACGAGTTGAAGCAGTCGCTCTTTCGGAGTGGGCAACAGTATTTCGTATTTCTCGATTTCAGTATCGTAACCCCATCCTTTCATAAGGTCTGCGACTTCCTCTGCAATTACCTTACCCGCTGCAGAGCCAACGTGATGTGGTTTTTGAGAGAACTTTCTGAGCCAGACATCCTGTTCAGCTGGGTTGATGCTTTGATCAAACTGGGCTTCAAGCTGCCGTTGCGTCTGGGTCGACGCTTTATCAAAGCCGGTAATATTTTCGGCACTAACGGAAGTTGCTAATAAAATGCCTGAAATACATAAACTGGCTTTCACTAAGAGGGATGTCCAACTGGCGTGTTCGACACGCATTTCTCGTGGATGTTTTTTCATGGCGGTTGCCAAATCGGTAAGTGTCGTCTCAAAACATGCCGTAATTTCCGTCTGATTGCAATTTTGATCAGCGAGGTCAGATCTTTCAGAACCTGCTCGATGCCCTCCAAGCTGGCTCAGCAGTCGCGCTAAACTTGTGTTCAGCGTTGCCTCGTAGCGCAGTGTTGAGACAAGAAACTTTTAGCGTTAGCGTATAGCGTTTTTAGGCTAACCTTAGCGGAATCTTGAAATACGCCACACCATTTTTTTCAGCGGGTGGGAAATTGGCGCTTCTCATATTAAATTGAACTGAAGGATAGAGTAGAGCCGGTGTGCTTAGTTTTGCGTCTCTTGCTTCTCTCAACTTTATAAATTGCTCTTCACTAGTGAGATGACCTATATGTATATTGTGTAACTTCTCTGCTTCGACGGTTGTTTGTTCACAAACCTCTGGTCGGGATTCCGTGCCATAGTCATGGCACAGGAATATGCGTGTTTGATCGGGTAAAGACAGAATTCTTTGGATTGAATGGTACAAGGTCTCGGCGCTGCCGGCGGGGAAGTCTGTGCGTGCGGTACCATAGTCGGGCATAAAAAGTGTGTCACCAACGAAAATGCTATCTTCGACCAAATAACTGACGCAAGCCGGGGTGTGGCCCGGGGTGTGCCATACCTTAAATTGTAGTTTTCCTACCGTGAAGGATTCGTCATCTTCGAATAGCACATCAAATTGACTGCCGTCTGCGATAAATGATGACTCGACATTGAACACGTCTGCAAAGGTTTCCTGAATCTGAACGACTTGGCTACCGATCCCGACTTTTCCACCGATTGCGTCTTTAAGCGCGCTGGTGCCAGACAGGTGGTCCGCATGAATATGGGTTTCGAGTAGATATTCAATGCTGATATTTTCTGATTCAACATAGTTGACGAGGTGTTTTACACTTTCTGTTGTGCATTTTCCTGCGGCCGGTTCATAGTTTAGAACAGGGTCAATGACCACACCCTGCTTAGTTTCAGGGTCGTGCACGACATATGTGAAGGTAAATGTAGGCGCGTCGAAGAAATGTTTGATAACCGCAGGCATTGTTCTCCCCGAATATATTCTAAAAAGCTATAACCATAGATCATAATAGAATAATACTCGGCGAGGACCGATTATCAAGCTTTGTTTATCTGCTGTTCGGAATCACACCATTCTGGGTAAATCGTCAGGTGGTTCATGGCGATCAGGATGTGCCCTAGTCGAAAGATCGGGTGCAATTGATCGATAAAGGTATCGATTGCCCTCAAGCGTTCGCTCGATCCTGTTCCGACTCATCAGACAGTGTAAGTGGGCAACACATTCTCCCAGTGCCATAATCTTTGTGTAGCCCTCAAGTTTACGGGCGAACAAAACGGGTAGTAGATCCGCAGCAACCCTCGGTGTTACGCAGTTTTCCTCCAATTGAAGCATGCGGTCTTCGTGATGTTCGATCAGTTCGTCCAGCCGAGCTTGAACGTTGTAAAAAGGCAGGTTGTGCGCCGGTAATACTAGCGTTTCATTAGGGATAAGCGCTTTGAATTTGACGTGGGACTCCATCCATCCGAGCAAAGGGTTTGCCTCGGGTTCGGTAGGGTGAACGCTCACGTTTGATGTCACAATCGGCAGTATCTGGTCCCCGGATATCAAAATCCGGTGCTGTTTTGAATATAGACAAACATGCTCCGGGGAGTGGCCCATGCCGCAGATAATTTCCCATTCAACGCCACCAATAGTAAGAATCTGACCCTCTACAAGTCGGGTGAATGAAATGGGAAAAGGATGATCGTTGGCTGTTGGTGCGAAACTGCTGGGCGTATTGTGGAGCTCTTCGAGAAACGATTTCTCAATACCTGCACGTTCAAAATAGGCTTCGGTTTGCCAGTGATTACCGTCACGGGTCATCGGGCCCATAGTTTTTGCCATCAGGTACTCTTGGAAACTCATGGACAAGGAAACTCGACAATGCTGAGTGAGGAAACCGGCTTGCCCTGTATGATCCGGGTGCATGTGTGTGCACACGATTCTTGTCACTGGTTTGCCTTTTAATTCGTTCTCGATAACTTTTAACCATAGATCTCGGGTTTCATCGCCACGAATACCGGTATCGACGATGGTCCAGCCATCTTCATCTTCAATCAGGTACAAATTTATATATTTCAGCGACATCGGCAGCGGCATTTGTAGCCAACGAACGCCTGGTGCGACCTCCTGGGTCGTGCCGAAGGGCGGTGGCGAGTCATAAGGGTATTCAAGTTGGGTGGATTCTGTGCTCATTGTGCTCACACGTTTAAAATGGACCTGTATAATACACAAGTTACTGGTGGGCTGTTTAGTTTTGGTCTGCGTTGCTTATCTCAACTACGCAGGCTTTCTCCCCGCTCCATATTTTTTGGTTTAAACCGTTCCTAGCGTAATGTGTGAACTAGGCCACGAAATTGACAATTAGCAAAAAGAGAAGGCGAAAAACGTTTTTTCTGGCGCTATGATAAGAGGCAAGTCGCCGAAGTACTCGCGTGATGTCAGCTAGCGATGTTTCTCTGGTTTGAGTAAACCCGAAGAACGCCAAAATTTATTCCGTCGTATAAGGGGGCGAATATCCGCAACATAGAGGTCCTTCGTACTGTGAAATCGGCGGTAGACGAAAAGCTGAATGACCTGCTTTCGGGGTTAGCCGCGAACGTTGCAGACGCGCTTTTCGAAGAGATGAGTCATGTCGAGCAACAGCGAGCGATGAATAGTCACTTCAACGTTATGCGAGCCTTGAAGCTGAATGGCGGTTTGTTTAGTGAGGAGTTTGGCTTGTTGGTGAACGTGTCTTGGGCTGCGCTGCTTAATGCCAGAGACAAGCAAGCGTTGCCGGACGCTGATGCTGAAATCACACAACTATTGAGCGCCTATAGCGAACGGAACCTAAATCATCACAAGGTGTTGCTCAATCAGATACAGCAAAAGTTTAGCGCCCTGTGTCAGAAAGAAATGTCTTTTCATCCGCTGCTGCCCAGCAACTTTTATCTTTGTTTCTGGTGCGCGACCGAAAAACTCGGTTTATCCTACGACGAAAGATGTCTTTTGATCCCTCTGTTTAATCGTTTTGTTATGGATCGCTTTGGTGAAGTTTTATCCGTGGCGCATCAAACGCTCATTGATGAAGGTATCGAAAACTACGCCAACGTCTCTTCAGAGCCGCCTTCTACCGAAAGTTCGTAGCCAGTCCCAACTCGCCTCACA
>CAJXBG010000079.1 GCA_913050215.1 uncultured Gammaproteobacteria bacterium | reverse complement strand
GCACCTTGCGCCTGCTAAATAAGACCTTCATAGCTGCCACCATCAAGTTGCAGATTTTGTCCGGAAATAAAGCCCGCCTGGGCACTGCACAGGAAAGCGCAAGCATCGCCGAACTCTTCCGGTAACCCGAGTCTGCCAGCTGCGATAGTACCCGCTATTTGCTCATAGGCTGCTTCCACAGTAATACCCTGGCGCTTTGCCTGCATCTCAGCCATAAATTTCTGACGCCCGGTATTAATACGCTCTGGCAGCAAATTGTTGATCGTCACGTTGGCATGCGCCACTTCCACAGAAAGCGCTTTGCTGACCGAGGTCAGGCCTGCCCTAGCGCCGGTTGAAAGCCCCATGGGTGCTTTCGGTGTTTTCACCATCGCGGACGTAATGTTGACGATGCGGCCAAAGCTTCGATTTACCATACCGTCCAAAACTGCTCGGATCATCAGCATGTGCGTGATCATGTTTGCTTCCAGCGCATCGATCCAAGCGCCATGGTCCCAATCTTTGATGTCTCCGGGTGGCGGTCCGCCATTGTTCGTCACTAGAATGTCCGGTTCAGGGCAAACTTCAAGCAGCGCCTCGCGGGTATTTTGCAATGTTATATCTCCGTTCACCGTCTGCACGCTGACACCAAAAGCAGTACAGGCATTACTTGCTTCCGATAAGGCTGCTTGATCTCGACCGTTTAAAATGACGTTAGCGCCTTCACGCGCCAATGAAATAGCGCAAGCACGTCCAAGTCCACGGCTCGAGGCACACACTATTGCGTTCTTACCCTGAATTCCAAGGTCCATATATTCTCCCCTTACTCGTTGTTGGACTGCGGTACGTCAGGCACCAACGCGCTGGTAATGGTCCGTGCATACTCTCGCACCAATTCCTGTTCCTTTTCGTCAACGTCGGCCAATCGCATGATGAACGACTCGAGCGCGGCCCAACCGAGCTCGGTTGCTAAAACAACCGCAAAGCGGGCTTTCAATTCAGGGGGAACCTCACCGTCGGGATAATCACCCATCAACGCACGCCGCGCGTTCACTGGGACAGATTGCCCAGATTCGATTTCCTGCACGGCCACGTCGAGTCTGCCATCCAGTACTAGGCGAACAACTGTTTGCAAATACTGGCTGTCCTCTGACAGTGTTAACGGCATTGGCACTGGGCTGCCGGACGCACGTTCCTGTGCGTTAGCGTAGTGCTGCGCTGCCAGATGAGCCGCAGCTGCCTCGATCAAACCTTCTTTACCGCCAAAGTAATGATGCACCTGCCCATGATTGACCCCGGCTCGTGTCGCAACATTTCTTACACTCATCGCGTTGGGACCAGACTCTGCCAGCATCTCACAGGCAGCCTCGATCAATGCCGTTTTAACTTTATCTCGCCCACGCTCGAGCGTTTTTATTTTAGAGTCCGCGCTCATCACCAAAAGTTTCCATGTTAATTGCCGGGCCCCATTGTGAAGGACCCATTTCGGGATTATTCGGGTCACCGTCCAGCATAACGTCTACGACCTGCGGGGGAAATGTGTTATCGAACACATCTCCATCAGTCTGATGTTCATGAATCTGCCCAAATGGCGAACGCCAGTAATCAAAAATCTGGCTACCCTGGTAATGCCGGCCAATGCCCCATTCCGGCTCGTAACCTTTTTTATCCAGAATCTCATGTCCCATAAAAACATCATCAATATCTACCATTTCATAGGAAACATGGTTGAGGCCGGATTTACCATTAGACTGAGTCGCCGCGGGTAAGAAAAAGAGACTGTGATGGTCGGCCAGCTTCGCCCCGCGATCACAGCGCGAGAAAATTCCAAAAAGTGGTCCGCCTTCACCACCTGGTTTTAACAGGTCGCTGGCGATAATACCTAGGTGCTCATTATACCAGTCGAGACTCGCTTCCAAGTCAGTGACGTTCAAGCCGCAATGAGCGAATCGCTTGATCCGCGGATAAGCGCCCTTTGAGAATCGTTTAGGCTGATTTATCCGGCGAAAGTTTTCGCGTTCAATTCCACCCACATTTAGCTCAACTGCATTCAAATCAGATTCCAGTTCTCGGTTTTCGATACCAAACACAACCTGAACACCGATACCATCCGGGTCGGTAGCAGATGTAACGTACCCACCACCTGGGGATGTCAATTCTTCAATATTGCCAAAGGCATCAGTTCTAGCAAGCGTCTCCATATCTTCCATCGAGCAAGCATAGAAGGCATTCCCCAGAAATTTCTGGTCACCAAGTTTCGATACATGGACGAAAGCCTGAGGACCATCGCCGCGCATGTACAAAGTATCGTCAGTGCGCGCTACGCGGGTCAATCCGAAATCAATCAGAAATTTTTCCTGCAGATCAAGGTCGGGGACCTGCAAGGTTGGAAACGCCATATCGTCTACTTTAATCACTGGGCTCATTGTTTTCTCCGCTTTGAATAGGATTACTTCAGTATTTTGTTGGCTATCTTTTCTGTTTTTCGCTAACGGTCTTTCACTGTCGCACCTGACCTCGACACGATCTTAAAGGCACTACCCTTCATTCATAGGCCTGCCAATTTGCTCGGCATAGAGCGCGGCCACAGCCGGCTCTGTCTCTTTTAGTGCGCGCAAACGATGACTGCCATGCAATACGATTGGATGCTCATGCGCCGTGATTGCTTGCTGATAACTCGGCCTGGCAATACAAGCCAGCCACCACGCATGGCATGCAGGCCTATTGTTCGGTGTCACAAACAGTTCCAAGCTTTCTGCCTGACGCAGCCGCTCGAATATCACACACCAAGAAACATCAGCCAAGGTGAACTGCTTACCTAATATCCACGTTCCCGACTCAGAAGCCAGCTGCCTCTCAAATTCATCCAAATGGCGATGCATGTTCCTAGATGACGCTCGTAATGCATTCTTCATCAGTTCCACTTTGTTGAAGACATCAAGCCCGAAGAACTTCATGGCACAAAACATCGCGGGACGTCGTTTATCAAAGTGACGAAGAAATCCTTCGGCGATACGATAATAGGGAATTTTCTCAATCATCGTGGTGAACAACGGTAGCGTCTGGCCAGGTACCGCATTGCCAGCACTCAGGTGCGTGTTTTCCAATGGGTTGTCGGTAAGTGAGCTGAGATCGATCCAGCGGTCCATGATGGCGCGCTTCTGCGCATCGTCCGGCAGCAACGTCTTCACATCTGCTTCGGGCTGGCTCGCTGCGTATCGTATCTGCTCGTGCGACTCATAGACCGGATGACCGTTGTGTAGCAGCACCGGTACGGTGCATCCAGGGTTAATATGCTTGAAATCTCGCCGGATATTTTCATAAAAACCTGTCTCTATAAGATCGATATGATGGCTTTTATAAGGAATGGCAAGTTCACTCAAGCATAAACGCACCTTCATTGAACAGAGCGAGAACGCATTGTGGTAGAGCTCAAACGGTTGCTCAAAAGAAAAACTGATTTCTTTGCATAACCCAGCCCTTGTTGCTTTTTCCGGTTGTCTCATAGCTTTTCTTATCGCCTGCTTTAGACGTTAAAGCGCGCAGCGCGCGTTATGTGAACCTCACCATTCCGGTCAACTATCACACTCATAATAGACACTTGACTAAAAATGTCTAGACAACCGTCTAGTTTTTTACCAGAATCGTCCCCTCAATCAGCAGACTCGGAGAACCTGCCATTTACGATGCAATCATTGCCGGGTACGGCCCCACAGGTGCAGTTGCTGCGAATCTGCTTGGCGCAGCTGGCCTCAAGGTATTGATCGTTGATCCCAGCCCAGAAATCTATGACATCCCTCGCGCCGTTCATTTCGATGGCGAAGTGATGCGTATTTTTCAAGCCATGGGACTGGCAGATGCCGTGGGCAGACTATCTGCACCGGGTAAAAAAATTAGTTTTACCAACGGCAAAAATTGGACACTCTTCGAGCAGGACCTGAGTGTCGTGCCACGACACAATGGTTGGTTTAACAACCAGTTTTTCAATCAGCCACGCCTTGAGGCATGCCTGCGTGAAGGTGTTTCTCGCTACCCTAATGTCACGTTTCGTTCTGGCTGGGCACTCTCTTCGCTAGATCAGGTTGCCGATAAAGTCAGGGTGCAGATCACTTATACCGGCACAGACCAAACATCTATCGAGACCGAGCAAACCGAACTTGTTAGCGCTCGTTATGTGCTGGCATGTGATGGTGCCAGCAGTTTGATCCGGACGTTACTGGCAATTCCGCAGGAGGACTTGCACTGCGATGAGCCCTGGCTGGTCTGTGACCTCATGCTTGATGGAAAGGAGGAATTTAATCGCTCTGGCTTGCAAATTTGCGACCCTGCCCGTCCTACCACCCTCATTCCCTGCGAGGGAAATCATATTCGCTGGGAATTCATGTTGAACGCCGAGAACGAGATTGAAGGGGTAGAAGAGGAGGCCGCCGTGCGGGCAATGATGGCGCCACACTTGTGGCGTCTATCGCCAAATTTGACCGCAGAGGATGGTGAATTGGTGCGGGCAAAAGTCTACAAATTCCATGCCCTGATCGCTGAAACCTTCCAGCAGGGCCAAGTATTTCTACTGGGAGACGCAGCGCATCAAACACCGCCATTTCTAGGCCAGGGCCTTTGTGCAGGGGTTCGCGACGCATACAACCTGTGTTGGAAACTCGCTGGTGTGATACAGGGCAATCATCCCGCCAGCATTCTGGAAACGTACACATCAGAGCGCCGACCTCATGTAAACGAAGTCATCACCACAGCCGTGGCCCATGGCGCAATCATTCAAGCGAGAAACCCGTTAAAAGCAACTGTGCGCGACTGCTATCTAATGCTCGGACGCGCCTTCCCCTTTTTGGTCAGTTTTCTTAAGTTTGGCGAGGGTTGGAACCTCGGCCCCGGCCTGTTCGGTATCGAAGGCGCGCCGTCTCCTGGTGGTCCCGTGGGCGAGCCTCTGCCGCAAGGGCGTGTTCAGCAACGTCAAGATGGGCAGCCTACTAACACACTCTGGTCCGACGAATTATTAGGAACCGGGTATACGCTAATCGGCTTTAACGTCGACCCGGCAAGCCTCCTTGCCAAGAACAGAAATTACGATGGGCTGAGTACACTCCACATCGGACCTGAGGCAAGCCTCCACGAAATTGAAGGTGAGTTGATGAACTGGGCAACCGAACATGCCGTTGGTTTGGCCTTGGTGAGACCAGACCGCCAGGTTTTTGGCATCTGTCGCAAAGGGCCTGATCTGGCACCTCAGCTCGAACAACTGATCGATCGCTTGTATCGACAACTTGAACAGCATTCTTAATTTACAAACTCGAGAGGCAATCATGGGATTCAAACTAGCAAGTACCGGTGGCAAAGGTGTTCTGGTAGCTGGAGATCATTATTTTGATGTACATGCAGCATCTGCCGGAAGATTACCAGCGGATCCCATGTTGTTGTTAGAACAAACAAAAGCACTGACCTTGCTTTCCTCTCAACTGGGTAGCATCGAACCCACCGGTCAGCTTGACGATGTTACACTCGACGCTCCCATACCAAGGCCCCGCAATTCCTTCGCCATCGGCTTAAACTATCGAAATCATGCAGTGGAAGCCGGACTGCCGATCCCACCTGCGCCCATGGTCTTTACCAAATATCCATCTTGTATTACTGGACCCACTGCCAATATTGAAATGCGCAGTGATTATGTAGACTTCGAGGGAGAGCTGGTTGCTGTCATCGGTAAAACAGCCAAAAACGTCGCCTTAGAAGATGCGTTAGATTACATTGCAGGTTTATGCATCGGACAAGACATTTCCGATCGACCAGCGCAGTTCACCTCTGCGCCACCTCAATTCAACCTCGGAAAATCTTTCGACACCTACGGTCCTATCGGTCCAGCGTTGATTTCCATCGATGAAATAAACCCTAACGACCCAATGATGTTGACGACCGAGGTCAACGGCGAAATTCGCCAGCACGAAAGCACTAGAGACCTGATATTCGATATCCCCTATCTGGTTGCCTACTTGTCTCAAATCTTGACCCTTTACCCGGGCGATCTGATCTTTACCGGCACACCTGGCGGCGTGGGCGTTGTCGAGGGCCGATTCTTGAAAGACGGTGACATCATCAAGACCTCTATTGAAGGGCTGGGAATGATCGAGAATCGTTGCGTCCGGATCTCCGATCACTCAAGAGCAACCGAAATCCCGGACGCCTTGAAGGCTGCGATGGCCAATGCCCAGGCTAAATAGTCGTCGCCCGTCGAAATTCAGCTTGGCACCAAAAGAGATAAAAACGAAAAGTAAATAAAGGAGTTCGTGAGGTGACGAAGTTACTGGTTATTATGATTGCATGCATCGGCAATATTTCGATAGCTGCACAAGCTGCTGGAAAGCCTCATATCCTTATTATTCTGGCAGATGATCTTGGTTGGAATGACGTAGGTTATCACGGCAGTCTCATACAGACGCCCAACATTGACCGCATCGCTTCAGAAGGCATTGAGCTGGATCGATTCTATGTACAGCCCACATGCAGTCCCACTCGGGCAGGGTTAATGACCGGCAAACTACCACAGCGATTTGGTATTTATCGCCCGCTGAACAAGACCACCGAACGAAGCGTACCCCTGGAAGAACAATTTCTCCCCGAATATCTGGCTGATCAGGGTTATCAATCATTTATGGTTGGAAAATGGCATCTGGGTCATCACAGACGAGCCATGCTACCGAATCAGCGTGGATTCGAGCACTTCTATGGTTCGTTGACTGGCGGCATTGGCTACTGGAACAAGGTTCATGGTGGTGGCTACGACTGGCAGAGAAATGGCAAAACAGCAAGAGAAGAGGGCTATGTCACGCATCTACTGGTTGAGGAGATACGCACCCTGATTGAAGGTAGAGATAAACAGCGTCCGAACTTTATGTATGCCGCTTTTCAAGCGCCTCACCTGCCTAATGAGGCACCGCAAGCCACCATCGACAAATACGCCGATTTGTTAAATAACCATCCGAGCCCAGCGAGACATATTCATGCGGCCATGGTGGACGAACTGGACCAGGCTATCGGTATCGTACTCAGCATATACAAAGAACAGGGCATGCTGGACAACACACTGGTGTTATTCATGAGTGACAATGGGGGCTTGATACTGCCTGGCCCCGAAGAAACTCATACCCTAATTCAAAAGATCGGTATCACCGTGGATGAATGGTTCGACCGCCCGGTTCCCATACCTGGCTTGGAGTTTATTGCTTCGAATGCCCTTGACGGAGGTAGCGATAATACTCCACTACTCGGTGGTAAGGGAATGGCTACAGAGGGCGGTGTCCGCGTTCCTGCAGCAATTTGGTGGCCAAGTAACCTGAAAAAAAGGCATCACACCCAACCAATGACAATCGCTGATGTACTTCCTACCCTGCTCGACGCTATTGGTGCCAGCGATGCCATTCCAGATGATCTGGATGGACGCAGCCAATTAGAAGCACTGAATGGTCGTGTCAGCGAGCACCCGGACTATGCAGTATCTGGTCTCTTCAGTGGACAAGCCATCTATCGTTGGCCCTGGAAACTGATAGACACTGAGTCACCGCAACTCTTCAACATACTGGAAGATCCACTGGAGCAAACTGACCTTGCCGCCACTGAATCAGAACGAGTGACAAGAATGCGGGAACGACAGTCTGCATGGGGCTTTGCCGAAGACCCAGCGATCCCGGTTTTCGATGTACTGCTTGATCCCGACACCTTTGGTGGTGAGGAAGACGGAAGATTGCCCTGGTCCGAGATCACACTTGATTAGATCAAGAAGCCCGTTATCCTCCCATGACTTAAAAGCTCATCACAACATGCCAGACGCTAAGACCCGCTTGTACCTCGTGAATAATCCACCCATTTTCTAGGCGATGTTCTTGAAACATTTTCAGCCATTACTGATAACCTAACGACTGAACGACCAACGCACAATCAGAAAGAGAGCCAAGTAATGAAATTGAAGGTTTATCTGTCCGGTGAAATTCACACGGACTGGAGAGAGCAAATTATACAGGGTTGTAAAGACAATGATTTAGCCGTTGAATTCTATTCGGCGGTTACAGACCATGAGGCGAGTGATGCCGCCGGGGACATGCTGGGGGCCGAAGATAATTCATTTTGGCGTGATCACAAATCGGCGAAGGTCAATGCAGTCAGAACAAAAACACTGATCGAAAAAAGTGACATTGCAATTATTCGTTTTGGCGAAAAATTCAAACAGTGGAACGCAGCTTTTGATGCCGGTTACTGCGCAGCGCTTGGTAAACCCTATATTACCCTGCATGGAGAAGACCTAATCCACCCGCTGAAAGAAGTTGATGCTGTTGCCCAAGCCTGGGCTACATCACCGGGACAGATTGTCGAAATATTGAAATACGCCGGACGCGGTTAACCGCTTGACCATTCATGTCACGAATTTGCCAGATTCAACGGTGACTTGCTCAACGTGTCGAGCAAGTTGCTGCAAACTCGAAGTCCTATTAATCACTGAAACCGGCGTCCCTGAACAGCACATTTTGCGTGATGCGTATGGCGGTGAAACCATGTTGCGACTCGATGATGGATGGTGCTCAGCACTCAATCGTGAGAACTTTCTTTGCACCATATACGACAAAAGACCGCTTATTTGTCGCGAATTCGAAATGGGCGAGTTCGATTGCATCAAGACCCGTGCAGAGGATGTTTAGTGGGTCTTGAACTAAGCATCGAACCAGGCAGAGTCACAGATGCGAAGGCGCTGAGCGCTATCGCGCAGTCAACGTTCGAATTGGCGTGCCCAGCTGACTCTGATAAATCAGAAATCGCCAAATATATCGCCGAGAACCTCAGCGAGCCACAATTTAAGCAAATGCTGTTAAGCGACGAAACGCCCGTATTCTGCGCATGGGCAAACTCAAGCATTGTCGGTTTTCTTATCCTAGGGCTTTCGAGTCCGTGCCCTGCCAACCCAACACTCGCGCATACCACTGAACTGAAAAGGCTTTATGTTTCGCCTGATTTTCACGGTACCGGGGCTGCAGACCTGTTGATAAGAGCTGCATTTGATATCTGTCACAAACATCATCGAGCTGGAATATGGCTAAGCGTTTTCAGTGGCAACTTACGCGCTATCAGATTTTACGCCAGATCTGGTTTTTCCAAAGTGGGTTCGACATATTTCGAAATGGGCAACGAGATGCACTTGGATGATGTGATGTTGGCTACTCTTTTAACCACGCAGGAATGACAGACCGCTTCGACAAGCAGAGCAATCAATCAAACGTGTTGACCAACATCAACCAGATGCGAGTTAGTGAGCGCATACACACAATTATACCCACTATAAATAACCCTTGCTCAACTTTTCGACACCGATTGCGCCCAAATACCGGCTGCGAGAATGCTGTTAGTTGAAGTCGCTAACGCAATGTTCATACACAGTGTGGACCTGATCGATCTCCTGCCATACGACCAATGGAACATAACGGCTTTTATGCGGCAATTCGGACGCTGCTGCTAACGAAAAACAAAATCCGCCGGGTCAGTTCACGAGGCGGGGTCGTCAGTTTCTAACAGTAGTGAATAAATGGAATGTATTAGTATCCAAATATTCCATATTTTTGTTTCTTGCTGGTTGATAAGTTTCGCCCTCTGTAAGTAGGCCGCTAAACGCTGGCTACTTCTTCACACACGTTGTCCATCGACGAAACGTCTACAACCTCAAACACCTAGTTTGAAACGAGCAAAGAGGAACTTCAATGTCCGCATATCTAGATGCCATCAAAGAATTTGCACAACTAAAAAAAGGCAACCCTACATGGGGAGGCATTAACGCCGAGTACGCTGTCCGTATGGATAGACAAAACCGATTCAAGACGGGTCTGGAAATCGCACAATACACTGCGGACATCATGCACAAGGACATGAAGGACTACGACCTCGATTCTTCGCGCTATACCCAGTCGCTTGGCTGCTGGCACGGTTTTACAGCACAGCAATTAGCAATGTCTGTTAAGAAACACCAAGGCACCATGGACAAAAGCTATATTTACTTGAGTGGTTGGATGGTCGCAGCGCTGCGTTCGCAATTTGGTCCTCTACCTGACCAGAGCATGCATGAAAAGACAACAGTGCCAAATCTCATTGAAGAAATTTATACTTTCCTGAAGCAGGCCGATGCGCGCGAGCTGCGCCACATCTTCATCGCGCTAGATGAAGCCCGTGAAGCCGGCCAAGATGTTGCGCCAATCCTTGACCAGATCGACAACTTTGAAACACACGTTGTACCCATCATTGCTGATATCGATGCCGGTTTCGGTAACGAAGAAGCAACCTACCTTCTTGCGAAAAAGATGATCGAGGCAGGCGCCTGTGCTATCCAAGTTGAGAATCAGGTTTCAGATGCAAAACAATGCGGACACCAGGCCGGTAAAGTGACTGTCCCACACGAGGACTTCCTTTCTAAAATTAATGCTATTCGTTACGCGTTTCTCGAACTCGGTATTGAAAACGGCATTATCGTTGCCCGTACAGATTCACTCGGCGCCAGTCTCACGCAAAAAGTGCCCGTTTCTAAGGAGATAGGCGATCTTGCGAGTCAGTACAACGATTTTCTCGAAACTAAGGAGGTCAACGATCTCAGCGAGCTAAAGGAAAATGACATTACGATTCACCAGAAAGGTAAGCTAGTTAAGCCTGTTCGACTCGACAACGGTCTTTACTCTTTCAAGGAGAACACAGGTTTTGACCGTGTCGTTCTCGACTGCGTTACCAGTCTGAACCATGGTGCTGACTTGCTATGGATCGAGACGGAGAAACCCAACGTCGCACAGATAGCGGGCATGGTTGATGCGGTACGCGAGCACATCCCGAATGCGAAGCTTGTTTACAACAACTCACCTTCATTCAACTGGACGCTGTCTTTTAGGGAACAGGTTTACGGCGAATGGGTTGCGGCAGGAAAGGACGTTTCTGAATATCCAAACCCTGAGAGCGATCCAAAGGGTTTAATGGACGTAAAATTCGACGATTCCGAACTTGCCGCCACTGCAGATGCTCTGGTTCAACAATTTCAGAAAGACGCTTCAGCGCATGCCGGTATTTTCCACCATCTGATTACGTTACCAACCTATCACGAAACAGCGTTGGGTACCGACATCCTATCCGAAGGCTACTTCGGTGACCTAGGCATGCTGGCTTACGTGCGTGATATTCAGCGCCGGGAAATTAGGCGTGACATGTCGTCTGTGAAGCACCAAGACCTCGCCGGTTCTAACATCGGAGACGATCATAAGGAATACTTCTCAGGAGACAACGCTCTCTTAGCAGGTGGTAAAGACAACACAATGAATCAGTTCTAAATTTTTTTGTTTTTCCCTGAAGGCGCTTTCCTCTCGGATAGCGCCTTTTTTTTGGCATTTTTTCGATACGCTCAAGGCTGCATCCAATTTGGGTCGGTAGGTATGCTCATCTTGATTTTTAAGGGTTCAGTCGGATTCAATGCCCAAAACATACTTTACCGCAGGTGGCTTTGATACTCTTTTTATATTCTGATCGGAAGGCAGCAGGACGAATACTGCGAGTATGGAAGACGATCGACAACACAAGCGCAGTTACCTGAGACGAGTTTTCACTGATCCAGTCAGCATTCTGCTGATGACTTTACTCGTGGGTGGAACTCTCTTCTTCTGGTCACAAAGTCGGGTACCCGCGCTTGATCAAAAAGCTCAGATGGCTGAGCGAAATAATATTACAGCGATCGCTTTCGACATTGTCTATCCTACCCATGTAGATCAACTTATGGTTGAGCGTGTCGCCAAGACAACCGTCAACTGGAGCTATACCAATTGGAAAGGCATGGCCTTTGGTTTGTTTTTTGGCGTACTCGTCCTCAGTCTGTTGCAGTTACATCCCCCTCCTAATCAATCAAAAAACCCACTCCTTAACAGTTTGATTGGCGTCACAAGTGGCGTTCCTCTGGGGGTCTGCGTCAACTGCGCCACACCGATTGCCCAAGGAATGTACCTGAGCGGTCTAAGGCTCGAAGCCGTGCTCGCGACATTACTTAGTTCGCCAACACTTAATGTCATCGTATTAACTATTTCATTTTCTGTTTTCCCAGCCTACTTTGTGCTCACCAAAATGCTCGGCTCACTCATATTCATTCTTTTAATTGTGCCGTTAGTTATTCGCCTGACCGGTCCCAACGACAAAAACGAGGTCGTACCGCAGCGCCTGGCGAATCAGATGGGAAATGCCAGCCAAGGCATGCAAAGGTTCAATCAAAAAAAACGGGTTGTGATTCGCGGCGCTGCCCCTGAATGCCTTGCCAGTGTTGGGCGCTTATTGGTCGACAATACGATCTATCTCTTCAAAATTGCGGTTCCGATGATGTTGGCGGCCGGCTTCTTCGGCGCTGCCCTTATTGAGACACTGCCGTTAGAAAAACTGACTTTGCTCGAGTACTCACTGCTCTCGCTCACTTTCGTCGCAATTATCGCCGTGTTGTTACCCGTGCCTATCGCGTTTGATGTCATCGCCGTTAGCGCACTACTTGCGACAGGTATTTCGCCAGGCATTGCGATGACCCTGCTATTTTCCCTTGGGGTTTTTAGCATCTATCCCGCTATGATTATTGCCAATATCGTTTCACTTCGACTGAGTTTGGGTTTAATCGGCGCTGTTATACTTTTTGCTGTTTTGCTTGGAGCCCTAACAGAACGGATAAGCGAAGAGAGAAGTCGGGAAAAACAAGAATTGCTGCGGGAAGCGCTAGCGCTTATTGAACCGCCCGAGAATAACTCGCTTAAACATCAAGTGATAGCAAAAGAGATTTGCGTCGCATCAGCATTTGAGAAAATCGATGAGTGTTACATCGCACTTATTAAATCGGGTAGCCTAGGTCAGCCTAACCCTGATCTTTGTAACAAATATTTAGGCAACTCAGCTGCTATTTCATCGTGTCAAGCAAACATTGCTGCAAGACTTGCCACCAAAGCTGCTTTGTTGGACCAGAGTGAGCAACCGTGCGCTGATCTGAAGCTTACCCCCCAGAGAGAGAGCTGCATCATCAGGGTGCTGACCACACAAAGCTTTAGCACGGATGTCATTGGCAAATGTCGAACGCAGGTTAGCCCTGCTCGGGTCGACAACTGCCTTGAAAATATCTATTTAAAAAGGATTGAAGGACTCGCAAACCCGACCGCCTGCGCTCTCAATCTCACGGAGCAGGAGGAAAACCATTGCCTCGCGTTACTTAGGGGGTACCAAACTGCGGAAACCAAAAACCTCGCAAACTGCGCATCTCTTGCACGCACGGAACCCGGCGGCACGATTAAGACCGAGAATGGTCTTGTAAACACAGCAGCAACCCGGCTGTGCTATTCCCTCATCTTTTCTGAATCCCCCGAGAAACAAACAGTTGAGTTCTGTCGCACTCTGGCATCCATGTCCAACAAACAGGATTGCCTAGACGAAATAATATTAAGATTAGCAGTAGATGGCGATCGTGAAGCGCAATGCACAGAAATCACAGCTCCCTGGCGAGAACTCTTGTGCCAACGCAGTATCGTCGCTCGCAGATTTCAGCGCCTTTTGCTGCAACGTAGCACCCATAGTCTTGCCTCACACCATGCGCCTCCCGAAAAACTCGAAGCTTCCACTTATTTACCTGACTACATTTCAGCACCACAGTACGCTCGTTTTCAAACAAATTTGAAGAGCTCCCACATCTCTGTTCAGGTCGCACCATATGTCAAAAATGACGTGCTAAGCCTGAAAAAAGGACTGGCCAGAGAATTTGTACAACATCCAGGCGAGTCTGTCGGTTTACTAAAACTCTGGCAGTTTAAATTCACAGATTTCTTTGACCCATTTGTACTGGGACGTGGCATTGCCTCCGGCGACTTTGATAATGATGGCTGGAGTGATATCGCGATTTCAACCAACGACGGCATTATTCTTTATCGAAACTATGGTGGCCTTCGTTTTGGCTTTTACAAACGATTAAATTTGTCTAAGCCACTCGATGCTTTTGTCGTAGCACTCGTCGATCTAGACAACGATGGGTGGCTAGATGTATTTGTGACAGCCTACGGCGGCAGGTCAATCGTTTTTAACAACCAAAAAGGCAGTTTCAACCAGAGCAGAAGCAAAACATTCATCAACCAAGACGCAAATGTCACGCTATCCACCGGCTTCGCCGACTGGGACAAAGATGGCGATCTTGATTTTTTACTGGGCAATTGGTCATTTGGCACGGAGGAGAACTTCCGAACAACCTTTTCGGCGAACCAGAGAGTGATAAATGATGACGGCCATTATCTGACAGAAACAATCGATGAAATTACCGGAGATACACTGTCGATTTTAATTTCGGACATCAATAATGACCATGATTTGGATATTATTCTGGCGAATGACCGCCATGTACCGGATCTCTGGTATTTTGGTGAGGCAGACGGGTTTGCGCTGATATCGACCACTCGAAACGATGTCATAACATCATTGAATACAATGAGCTATGAATCCGCAGATTTTAACAACGACCTGATTATGGATGTCTATTCTTCAGATATGTCATTCGACGATGACGGTGTAACTTCCTATTGCCATCTGCTTGAAGAGACAGACGCTAAATCATGCACAGAGAAATTGGCAGGTGCCCGTGCGATTCTCGACCTCGATATTTCATGGTGTAAGCGCCTAAAGGCAAATCACGAACGCTCATCCTGCCTTGAAGCAATGACGGTAAAGTTAGCTGCCTCAGAAAAGAACCCTAAACTTTGCGCTGTCCTCATAGATGATTCTGCAAGACAGCTATGCGAGCGGCTGACAAAACGCTATGCACCAGACTCACCCATCATTTATGACCAATATCCAGATCAGGAAATGAGCAACAAATTATTATTAGGACAATTAGATGGCACGTTTAAGGATGCCACTTTGGAAGCCGGTGTCCAGTCAAGTTATTGGAGTTGGAGCGCAAAAGCGGCTGACCTCGATAATGATGGATATCAGGATATATATATCGGCAATGGCTATGAGTTTGGCAATCCGGTACAGCTCTTTTCAAACGTATTCTTCCACAATGACGGGGGTAAGCGTTTTAAACGCGCTGAACAGAAATTCAATCTCGATTTTATGCCCAACACCTCAAGCTTCACCTATGCGGACTTTGATCGTGATGGCGATATAGACATCGTTACGAGCAGCGTGATGTCACAACCTTTTCTCCTGGAAAACCAAGTGAACAAAAACCGTAGCATTCAGTTTAACTTGATGGATAAACAGGGTAATAGAAATGCAGTTGGCGCAAAAATCACCATCCACTACGGAAACCAGCGTCATCAAATGCGAGAAATAAAGCTAAGTGGTGGTTATCAATCTTTTGACGAGACGGTAGTAACCTTTGGCTTGGCGCACCACAGGACTGTGGGTCAGGTTGAAATTCATTGGCCTAGTGGAGAAATTTCAGAATTGAACAATCTTCCAACAAACGCCAGATACCTAATTACACGCAAACAAGTGCCCTGAGCATTAGTTGTTGAGGCGTAAAGCTTACGCTAACCTTCCATAAAACTTCTTAGTTGTTCAGATCTTGCTGGGTGCCTCAGCTTTCGTAGCGCTTTCGCTTCGATTTGACGGATTCTTTCTCTCGTGACAGAGAACTGTCTTCCGACCTCTTCGAGCGTATGGTCAGTATTCATGTCAATACCAAAACGCATCCTTAATACTTTTGCTTCACGCTCGGTGAGTGCAGTCAGCACATCCGTTGTTGTCTCTTTCAAGCCTGCACCTGTTGCATGGTCAACCGGCGACTCAACCGATGTATCGCTAACAAGATTCCACATCGTCGAATCGTCATCGTCTCCAACGGGCGTCTCTAGAGAGATTGGTTGCTTGGCCACATCCAGTGCCTTTAACACTTTGTCTTCCGGAAGCTCCATTTTCTCACTGAGCTCCTCAATTGTTGGCGCTCTGCCATATTCCTGAACCAGCTGTCGGGTCAGTCGGTTCAGCTTATTCACCGTTTCCATCATGTGAACAGGAACTCGAATCGTTCTCGCCAAATCAGAGATTGAACGCGTAATCGCCTGGCGAATCCACCATGTTGCGTAGGTCGAGAACTTGAATCCCCGTCGGTACTCAAATTTATCAACAGCCTTCATCAAGCCGATATTTCCTTCCTGAATCAAATCAAGAAAATGCAGACCGCGATTGGTATATTTTTTCGCGATTGAAATAACCAGACGTAAATTGGCCTCGATCATATCTTTCTTAGCAGCGCGGGTTTTACCTACCGCAACAAAAAGACGGCGGTTAATCTCTTTAATTTCCACGACTTCCATTCCGGTTCGCTGAGAAATTCGGCTAACGGTCTTTAGCGCGTGACGAAGTGCAACGCGGTTTCTAGCAAGATTTTCGGACCAAGGTTCATCAGCGCTTATTTGTTCATCTAACCACTCGACGTTAGTCTGATTATTCAGATAGATTTCCAGAAATTTGTCTTTCGGCATGCCCGACTTGCGAACACACAGCTCTCGAATCGCTTTTTCCTGCTTCCTAATTGTGGTCATGTCGTCGCGCACACGATCGAGCAAAGGCTCCATACGGGTCGGAACCAGTTTTAGCGAACAAAAGGCTTCGCCAAGATCATCGAGCGCCTTGACGGTTTTACTGTCACTTCGAGAATGCGTCTCTAGCAGTTTTGCGAGTTTTTTCTGGGCGGATTTAATCGCTCGGAAACGTGAGTGAACAAGTACTTCGTCTAGCCCTTTCTTCTCTTCATTTTCATCAGCCTGATAGTTGCCGCTAGACTTCGCCTCAGCGACCTTTGACATGTCCGGAATACTGTCTTCTGGATCCAGAAAGCCAGTGATTAGGACACCTAGGTCACCTTCTTCTTCGACAATTGTATCGTAGGTTCGAACAACCCCGGCGGCGATATCGGGATAACGCGCCATGATCGCCATACTTTCACGGATGCCTTCTTCGATACGTTTAGCAATAACAATTTCACCCTCGCGCGTCAGCAAAGGCACTGTACCCATTTCGCGCATGTACATACGCACCGGGTCGATGGTTCGGCCCACCATTGATTCTGCGGAGCCAATCGTGGCGGAGTCCGGGTTGGGCTCCTCGCTCGTCATCTCCGTCAGGCTATTATTCTCTGGGGCGTGTTCATACACATTGATATTCATCTCACTGAACATGTGCACAACACTCTCGAATTCATCGGACTGAATGATGTTGTCCGGCAAGACCTCCAGCAATTGGTCATAGGTCAGGAATCCCTGCTCTTTGCCCTTGTCTATCAACACCTTGATCCGCGATTGTTCCGCCGTTTCCTCGCCTTCTTCACCCTCAACGCCTTGCTGACCAGCTTGCGTCAGAGAGTCAGAGTCAGAAATAACGTCGTCGAGATTTTGCGATGCATCTTCAAGCGTGTCATCGTCAAGGATTGACTCAAAATCACCTTCTCGTACATTACTGGTCATAGAACTAACTCTCCATCAGAGTCATCGGGGCTTTTAAAGATCGAAAAAACAGTACCTGTCGATGAGAGCCGCGCTCTTAAAGGCAAGTGCTTAAGTGTCTGTATACCTAACGGTGCTGTCGTATATGGGGGCTTGGGTAGCTGATTTAAAGTCTTCGAGATCATTGACCCCATCATCAAGGGTCGCTTGTGCTGTGTTAATTGAAACACATGCAAGCACTCCACGAACTTCTCTACTATATTCATACCCAGCTTTTGCAATAAGCACATTGACGGTAAGTGCGTTCTCTTTGAACGAAAAGACGATAAGAATAGTTTATACGGCATACTAACCCAGATTGGATTATACCACTTGTCATTATCGGTGTGTCTTTTGATCATGTCTATCACTATTTCAGATTTCTCACCGAGCGCTTTGCCTTTTTAGTGCGAGGAGGCCGCTGTTTCTCTCAATATTGATACTGAAATATCTTTTACTTAAGCCCCGCACGACATGAATATTATTCTCGACCTGATTCAGAAAAGAAAAGCACGCCAGCGGAGAGACATTTCTTTCCTGAATTCATAACCTTAGCGATGATTCCTGAGACAAAGATTATCAGAATCGCAGAAACCTCCATTTTTCTCCTCTTTTAATCGCGAGATTTTGTGCGTATATTTACAACCCTCGCTAGCTCAAGCTGTATGAATATACAGTATTCTCCTCGGCAGGATGGATGCGCGTACAGCTTAGCTAGCTGAGACCA
Organism: uncultured Gammaproteobacteria bacterium; assembly: GCA_913050215.1. Lineage (GTDB taxonomy): Bacteria > Pseudomonadota > Gammaproteobacteria > Pseudomonadales > Azotimanducaceae > UBA4582. The sequence goes on along the minus strand of CAJXBG010000079.1, from coordinate 36 downwards.
AAGTCTCGACGGTCTTTTTTTCCTCCTCAACACCAA